>DUTZ01000499.1 GCA_012841845.1 Actinomycetales bacterium
CCGCCACGTGTACGTGGTGGCCGCCGGCGCCGAGAAGGCGGAGGCGGTGGCCCGGGCCGTCGCGGGCGCCGCGCCGTCCGACTGGCCGGTCGCCGGAGCCGTGGGCCGGGAGTCCACGGTGTTCTTCCTCGACGAGGCCTCCGCCTCGCAGCTGGGCTAGCGACCGGTCCCGGACACGACGACGGGGTGCGCTCCCGCGGAGGGAGACGCACCCCGTGTGTGGCGCCCGCCGGGCGCCGGAGTCCGTGTGCGGTCAGTCGAAGCTGACGACCAGGCCGACGGCGACGATCGCGATGGTCCACAGGACCGCCACGATGATCGTCACGCGGTCGAGGTTGCGCTCCACGACGCTCGAGCCGGAGAGGGTGGACTGCACGCCGCCGCCGAACAGCGAGGACAGGCCGCCACCCTTGCCGCGGTGCAGCAGGATGAAGAGCATCATCAGCAGGCTGGTGATGATGAGGAAGATGTCCAGGGCGAGCTTCATGTGCGGTTCGTGCCTCACGTCGGGTCGATCGGTCGGGTGGCGACCGCTCCAGGGTACCCGCTCGGTGCGCGGGGGCGAATCCCGCCACGCCCGCGCCGGCGGCGGCGGACGTGGCGGGACGCGTCGGATCAGGGCAGCGGGCCGCCCGCGGCGATGGCCGAGAGCTGGGCGAACTCGTCCGGCTTGAGCGAGGCGCCGCCCACCAGGCCGCCGTCGACGTCGGGCTGCTCGAGCAGCTCACCGACGTTGGAGGCGTTCATGCTGCCGCCGTAGAGCACCCGCATGGTCTCGGCCGTCTCGGCGTCGGCCAGCTCGGCCAGGGCGTCGCGGATGGCCTTGCAGACCTCCTGGGCGTCGGCCGCGGAGGCGGTCTTGCCGGTGCCGATGGCCCACACCGGCTCGTACGCGACGACGGTGCCGGCGAGCTGCTCGGCCGACAGCCCGGCGAGGGAGCCCTTGAGCTGCTCGACGACGACGGAGACGTGCTCCCCCGCCTCGCGCACCTCGAGCTTCTCACCCACGCACACGATCGGGGTGAGGCCGTGCTTGTGGCACGCCGCGGCCTTGGCGGCCACCAGCTCGTCGGTCTCGGCGTGGTAGTCGCGCCGCTCCGAGTGGCCCACCACGACGTAGGTGCAGCCGAGCTTGGCGAGCATCCCGGCGGACACCTCGCCGGTGTAGGCGCCGGACTCGTGCACGGAGACGTCCTGCGCGCCGTAGCCGAAGCCGAGCTTGTCGCCCTCGATGACGATCTGGACGCCCCGGATGTCGGTGAACGGCGGGATGAACGCCACGTCCACCTTGTCGAGGTACTTCTCCGGCAGTGCGAAGGCCACCTTCTGCACGAGCGCGATCGCCTCGAGGTGGTTGAGGTTCATCTTCCAGTTGCCGGCGATGAGCGGGGTGCGGGACATGTTCTCTCCTGTGGTCGGCTGGTCGGCGATCAGTTGGTGCGCTCGAGGGCGGTGACGCCCGGGAGCTCCTTGCCCTCGAGGTACTCCAGCGAGGCACCGCCACCGGTGGAGATGTGGGAGAAGTTCTCCTCGCCCAGGCCGAGGGTGCGCACGGCCGCGGCGGAGTCGCCGCCGCCCACCACGGAGAACGCGCCGTCGGAGGTGGCCGCGATGATCGCCTCGGCCACGCCGCGGGTGCCGGCGGCGAACGCCTCGAACTCGAACACGCCCATGGGGCCGTTCCAGAAGACGGTCTTGGCGGCCGTGAGCTTCTCGGCGAACGCGGCGACCGACTCGGGCCCGATGTCCAGGCCCATCTTGCCCTCGGGGATCGCGTCGGCCGCGACGGTCGTGTGGGGCGCGTCGGCGGCGAAGGAGTCGGCGGCCACCACGTCGACCGGGAGCGAGATGACGTCGCCGTACTTCGCGAGCAGATCCTTACAGGTGTCGAGCATCTCCTCCTGGAGCAGCGAGGAACCCACGCCGTGGCCCTGCGCGGCGAGGAAGGTGAAGCACATGCCGCCACCGATGACGAGGGTGTCGACCTTGGGGGCGAGGGCCTCGATGACGGCGAGCTTGTCCGAGACCTTGGAGCCGCCCAGCACCACCGCGTAGGGCCGCTTCGGGTCGCCCGTGAGGTCGGCGAGCACGTCGACCTCGCTCTGCACGAGGTCGCCGGCGTAGGCGGGCAGCACCTGCGCCACGTCGTAGACGGAGGTCTGCTTGCGGTGGACCACGCCGAAGCCGTTGGAGACGAACGCGCCGTCCTCGCCCACCAGCGCGGCGAGCTCGCGGGCGAACTCGGCGCGCTCGGCGTCGTCCTTGCTGGTCTCACGGGGATCGAAGCGGACGTTCTCCACGAGCAGCACGTCGCCGTCGGTGAGTCCGTTGGCGCGCTCGCGGGCGTCCGGGCCCACGACGTCCCCGGCGAGCTGGACGTAGCGGCCGAGCTCGTCGCCGAGCTTCTCCGCCACGGGCGCGAGCGAGAACTCGTCGCTGGGCTCGCCCTTGGGGCGCCCGAGGTGCGCGGTGATCACCAGCGCCGCCCCGGCGTCCAGCAGGGCGTTGAGGGTGGGCAGGGAGGCCGTGATGCGGCCGGCGTCGGTGATGGTCTTCCCGTCGAGGGGGACGTTGAGGTCGCAGCGGACGAGGATCTTGCGACCCTCGACGCCGGCGTCGAGCAGGTCCTTGAGCGTGCTCACGGCCATGGGGTGGACTCCTCCGGGAGGTGCTGTGTTGCGGGATGTGTGGTGATGCCGAACCGGGCCCGGCCGGAACGCGTCTGGCGTTCC
>DUTZ01000500.1 GCA_012841845.1 Actinomycetales bacterium
ATCCTCCTCCTCACCGCCGTCAAGGTGTTGCGCGACGCCCTCAGCCCGGCCGAGCACGACATCGACGTCTCCCAGTTGCGCACCGTCCGCCTCGTCCGCCGCTTCTGGCCGGTCACCGACACCTACGCGCAGCGGGGTTCGGGTCCATCGCGAGGACGTCGAGCCCCCGGGCCGCGCAGGCCGAGGCCAAGGCCCTGCCTGCCGGACCCAGACCCACGATAGCGACGTCGAACATGCCGACACCCTAGTCGCGGGCGTTGCTGAGCCGCGCCCGGGCCGCCCCTCTTGCAGGCCGCGGGGCGGAGCGTGCGGCACGATGGGTGCGGCCGGAGGAGCACCCTGAGGCGTGGCGGAACGAGACCCCGTTGGAGAAGCTGGACCGCGGGGGCTAGGCAGGTCGTGACGAAGACCGTAGTGTCGGCCGCATCGGTCCCAACCACCGGAGGAGCTGCGATGACGAACGATGCCCGCGACGAGGAGATCACCCTCACCGACGACGAGATGTCCACCGACGATCCCAGCGCGCTCGCCGGCGCGGCCCCGGGCAACCCCGACAAGGTCGGTGACGCCGACGGCATCGACGGCGGGGACGCCGACGGGACGGACGGCGACAGCACCGATGGCGACAGCACCGACGGCACCGACGGTGACTCGGGCGACGCCGACGGGACGGACGGCGGCGACGCCGACGGCACCGACGCCTGAGGCATGGACCATCTCGCACTACTCTCCGGCGACCCCGCGGCCTTCCTGACGGAGGTCTGGGGTCGCCGGACCCACTTCCACGACGCCGACCCCGCCACGCTGGCGTCCATCTTCGGCATCGACGCCGCGGACGACCTCATCACCACCCGCTCGCTGCGGACGCCCCAGGTGCGGCTCGCGCAGGACGGCACGGTGCTCGACCCGTCCCGCTACACGCGGCACGCGACGATCGCCGGCCAGGCCATGACCGGCCTGCTCGACACCCGCAAGGTGCTCGCCCTGTTCGAGGACGGGGCCACGATCGTGTTCCAGGGCCTGCAGCGCTACCACGAGCCGCTGCGCCTGCTCGTCCGTGACCTCGAGCGCCAGATCGGTCACCCCTGCCAGGCCAACGCCTACCTGACGCCGCCGGGCTCCCAGGGGTTCGCCCTGCATTCCGACACGCACGACGTGTTCACGTTCCAGACCTACGGCACGAAGGAGTGGGAGGTCCACGACGCGGAGGGCGAGCACCAGGTCCCCATGCGTCCGGGCACCTGCATGTACCTGCCGACCGGCACGCCGCACATGGCCCGCACCGGCGCCGACACCGCCTCGTTGCACGTCACCGTCGGCATCAACCAGGTCGTGTGGTCCGAGGTGCTGCGCGACGTGGTGACGCGCACCATCGCCGCCGACGCCACGCTGGGCGAGCACCTGCCCGGCGGCCTCTTCACCGACCCGGACGCCCTCGCCTCGGCCCTGCGTGAACGGCTCGCCCACGTCGCCGGACTGCTCGCGGACGTGGATGCCGTCGCCGAGGTCGACCGCCTAGAGACGATCTTCGGGACCCGCCGCCAGCCCGTCCTGGCCGGGGGCCTCCGCGACGTGTTGGACGTCCGCCACCTCGCCCCGGACACGCGGCTGCGCCGGCGTCCGGGCAGCCAGGCGACCGTCCGGGCCCGCGGCGACCAGGTGGAGGTCCTGCTGGGCGACCGCCGCCTCACGCTGCCCGCACGCGTCGAACCGGCCGTCCGGTCGGTGCTGGACGCCGACACCCTGACCCCGGCCGACGTCCGCGGGCTGGACGAGGCGGGTGCCCTCACCCTGTGCCGCAGGCTCGTGCGCGAGGGGTTGCTGGAAGTCGTCCGGTGACCTTCCGCTGTTCGGACGCGAGCCGAGAGCGCGGGGAACCGCGCTGGGCGACGGCGTCCACGGTGAGCGCGTTCCTCCTCCTCGAGGACCCGGGCCCGTGGGGGCCGCACGTGCTGCAGAGCCGCCGCCTGCCGGACGCCGTGCGCCCGACCCTGCGGACGTGGAGCAGGGAGCTGGGCCTCCGCACGCTGCTCATCCGGCGGCCCGGCCGAGCCCTCGGCGGAACCCGGCGCGTCTTCGTGGCCAACAGCCACCACGGCTGGCTCCAGTCGACGACGGTGGACGACCTGGCCGCCGTGGCGGACCTCGACGTCGCGGGCCTCCACCGCGCGGCCGGCGTCGGACTCACCCCGCACGACGACCCCGTCCTGCTGGTCTGCACGCACGGCGTCCACGACCGCTGCTGTGCCGAGCGCGGGCGTCCACTGGCGGCGGCCCTGGCGCAGCGGTGGCCCGATGAGGTCTGGGAGGCGTCCCACCTGGGGGGCGACCGGTTCGCCGGCAACCTCGTGGCCCTGCCGCACGGCGACTACTTCGGGGGGTTGGACGCCGACGTCGGGCCGCACGTCGTCGCCCGCTACCTCGACGGGGAAATCGACCTCGAGCACCACCGTGGCCGGTCCAGCCACGCCTGGGTGGTCCAGGCTGCGGTCCATGCCGGACGCGAGCGGTTCGGCGCCGTCGGCGTCCGGGACGTGGTCGTGCGCGGCGTGGAGACCCGGGGCAGCGGCACGGACGTGCGGCTCGCCGTGCGCGGGACGACGCGGACGGCCCACATCACCGTCGGGTCGGGACAGGTCGGGCAGCTCACCTGCCAGGCCGAGCACGAGGAGGCCCCGCCCCGCTACGAGGTCAGCTGGGACGACTCCTAGGCGCGCCGGACGGTGTCGAGGATCTCGGCGATCATCAGCCGGGAGGTGTCGTCCTGTGCGCTGGCCGACGTCACGAGGATCGTGGGTTCCTCGCCCGACCCGAGCGCGATGACGGTGAGTTCGTCCAGGCGGTCCTCGATGGCCATGGTGCCGGTGACCATCCACCCCTCCATGTCGGCCACCCGGACGGCGGTGGATGCCTGCGTCAGGGGGTGGGGGACCGCGGCGTCCAGCAGGGCGACCGACCACACGTACTCGGCCGCCTCCTGGAGGTCGGCGGTCTGTAGCGGCGAGAGGCCGAGCGTGATGGACGCCAGGCTGGTCGTCGACGCTGCGGCGCGGCTGCAGTCGAGCCAGGCGAGGGTGTCCACCTCGGTCCAGCCGTGGGGGAGCGTCACGGTGACGCGCCCGTCCGACAGGGCGTCGGGGTCGTCCTCGACGGGTGGGCAACCGGGGTCGACCTCCGCCGGTGGTGACGCCGGGAGGCTGGGGAACGGCGTCGGCGGCACGACCGGGCCGGCCGTCGCACGGGGGGCCGAGGTGACCGGCGGCAACTGGGCGATCGTGGGTTCCGGCGTGGAGGCCGTGGGTGTGGCGCGCGGGGCGTCCGCGGCGGCCGGCCGGGAAGCCGTCGCGGCCGGAGCGGGAGTGGCCCGGTCGGGCCCTCCGAGGCTCAGCAGCCCGGACATCAGTCCGAACCCGATGGTGCCCACGAGGAGACCCACGACCCCGAGGCCGATCCACGGCCAGGGGCCGCGGCGGGCACGGCTCACCGCGGTCGACCCGCCGGCGTCGATCGCGGCGCCGCCGTGGATGTGCTCGGTCCAGCGGGTGCCGTCCCACCACCGGAGACGCCGCGGCGTCCCGTCGGGGTCGTCGTACCAGCCGGGTTGGGGCATCAGTGGTCTCTCTCCTCGTCCGTTCGAGCCCATCGTAGGTGGCCGCCGGAACCCACGGGGCGGCGCGGGACGGTCGCGGCGGGCCGGTACGGTAGCGTCATCGCGACGTCGGGGCGTTAGCTCAGCCGGTCAGAGCAGGGGACTCATAATCCCTGGGTCGCGGGTTCGAGCCCCGCACGCCCCAC
>DUTZ01000501.1 GCA_012841845.1 Actinomycetales bacterium
CGCGCTCGAGGGGAGGGTGGAGGCCCTCGCCGCGCGCTCGCGCGGCCGGATCGTCGGGGTGCCGGGGGCGGCCCACCGGCCGGAGGTCGCGGAGGCGCTGCTCGAGGCGGCGCGGGGCGACGACGGCGAGGTGGCCGGCCTCGTCACGTGTGCGGGCGTGGCCGAGCCGGCCGGCTCCTCGATCCTCACGGCGACCCACGACGAGTTCGCCGGGCTCCTCGACGCCCACCTGGGGACGGTGTTCGCCCCGTGCCGGGTGTTCGCGCCGTACTTCGTCGCGGCCGGGGGCGGGGCGATCGTCACCACGTCGTCGTTCGCCTGGACGGGCGACTACGGCGGCACGGGCTACCCCGCGGGTAAGGGGGCGGTCACCTCGCTGACCTGGTCGATCGCCGCCGAGCTGGCCGAGCACGGCGTGCGGGCCAACGTCGTGTGCCCCGGCGCCCGCACGAGGCTGTCCAGCGGCGAGGGCTACGAGGAGCAGATCCGCGACCTCGGCCGCCGGGGCCTGCTGGACGAGGTGAGCGTGGCGGCCGCGCTCGACCCCGCCGGCCCCGAGTACGTGGCGCCCCTCTACACCTATCTCGTCTCCGGGCTGTCGGCCGGGATCACCGGGCAGGTCTTCGCCGGCGCGGGCGGGTTCGTCGGCCGGTTCCCCGCGCCCGAGGCCCGGGTCCTCGCCTACCGGGACGCTCGCGAGGCGCCGCCGTGGACCCCGGAGGAGATCGACGCCCTGGTGCGTCGCTGAGGCGCACGCGCCCGGGCCCTCCCCCGCCCCGAGAATCGGCGACTCCACGGCCTGGTCGGCGACCCCCACAGGGGCTGCCGATCCAGCGGTGGAGTCGCCGATTTCGGGGAGGGCGGGCGAGGGGGAGGGGTCAGCGGAACTGCTCCTCGCGGAACTCGCCCGGGAAGTCCACGGCCGGGCCGTTGGCGCTCTCGCCCTTGCGCAGCTCCACGCGGCGGATCTTGCCCGAGATCGTCTTGGGCAGGTCGGTGAACTGCAGGCGGCGGACCCGCTTGTAGCCGGCGAGGTGGGTGCGGGAGTGCTCGAAGATCACGCGGGCGGTCTCCTCGGTGGGCTCCCAGCCGGCGGCCAGCACGACGAACGCCTTGGGCACGCTCAGCCGCACCGGGTCGGGGGAGGGGACGACGGCCGCCTCGGCCACGGCGTCGTGCTCGAGCAGGACGGACTCGAGCTCGAACGGCGAGATCCGGTAGTCGGAGGACTTGAACACGTCGTCGGTGCGGCCGACGTAGGTGATGTAGCCCTCGTCGTCGCGTTCTCCCACGTCACCGGTGTGGTAGAAGCCGTCGGCGTACGCGGCCTCGGTGCGCTCCGGATCGCCGTGGTAGCCCACCATGAGGCCGAGCGGGCGCGGGTCCAGGCGCAGGCAGATCTCGCCCTCGACGCCCGGGCCGGTGACCTCCTCGCCGGTGGCCGGGTCGACCAGGGCCACGTCGAAGCCGGGGCAGGGGCGCCCCATGGAGCCGTCCTTGATGGGCTGGCCGGGCGTGTTGGCGATCTGCACGGTGGTCTCGGTCTGGCCGAAGCCGTCGCGGATCGTCACGCCCCAGGCGTCGCGGACGCGGCCGATCACCTCGGGGTTGAGCGGCTCGCCGGCGCCCACGGCCAGGCGCGGGGGGTTCGCGAGCTGCGTGAGGTCGGCCTGGATGAGCATCCGCCACACGGTGGGCGGGCAGCACAGGCTGGTGACGCCGCAGCGGTCCATCTCGCGCATCATCGCGGTGGCGTCGAAGCGCGAGTAGTTGTAGATGAACACGCACGACCCGGCGATCCAGGGCGTGAAGACGTTGGACCAGGCGTGCTTGGCCCAGCCGGGCGAGGAGACGTTGAGGTGGACGTCGCCGGGCTGCAGACCGATCCAGTACATCGTCGACAGGTGGCCGGCCGGGTACGAGGCGTGCGTGTGCTCGACGAGCTTGGGCTTGCTCGTGGTGCCCGAGGTGAAGTACAGCAGCAGCGTGTCGTCGGCGTGGGTGGTGTGGCTCGGCTCGAAGTCCGGCGAGGCGTCCATGGCCGCGGCGAGGTCGGTCCAGCCCTCGGGGGCGCCGCCCACGGCGATGCGCTGGTAGTCGCCGGAGATGGTGGCGAAGCGCTCGGCGAGCTCGGCGCGGACGATGACGTGCTTGATGCCGCCGCGCGCGATGCGGTCCCGCAGGTCGCCCTCGGCCAGCAGTGTGGTGGCGGGGATGACGACGGCGCCGAGCTTGATCGCGGCGAGCATGACGTCCCACAGCTCGACCTGGTTGGCGAGCATGAGCAGGACGCGGTCGCCCGGGGCCACGCCGCGGTCGCGCAGCCAGTTGGCCGTGCGGTCGGAGCGGACACGCATCTCGTCGAAGCTGTACTTCGCCTCGGTGGCCTCACCCTCGCCGTCGCTCTCCTCGACGATCCACAGCGCCGGGTCGGTGTTGCCCTCGGCCTGGACGTCGAACCAGTTCAGGGCCCAGTTCCACTCGTCGAGCTCGGGCCAGGCAAAGCCGGCGCGGGCGCCGTCGTAGTCCTCGGCGTGGGCCTGGAGGAAGTTGCGGGCGGCACGGAACTTCTCGGTGGCGGCGGTGGAGAGGGGGGACATGGGCGCTCCTCACAAGGGACGACGGCGACGTGAACCAGATCACACTATTCTGGTCCGTGCGGGGGCGAGTACACCCGAAAGGGGAGGAGGTGGGGGTGGGCTCGGGATCCGCCCCTGGATTACTAGGAGTTGCAAGTATATGGTGACTGGCATCACCCCAGCACCTCTCCCGACCACGAAGGGTTGTCATGTCGGATCTCAGGCAGGTCGAGCACTACATCAACGGCAAGAGGGTCACCGCCACCGGCGGCCGCACCCAGGAGGTGCTCAACCCGAGCACCGGTAAGGCGCAGGCGGTCGTCCCGCTGGCGTCGACCTCCGAGGTCGACGACGTGATCGCCAAGGCCGCCGAGGCCCAGAAGGAGTGGGCGGCGTTCAACCCGCAGAAGCGGGCCCGCGTCCTCATGCGCTTCGTGGACCTGGTCAACCAGAACATGGACGAGCTCGCCGAGCTGCTCGCGATCGAACACGGCAAGACCACCCCGGATGCCAAGGGCGACATCCAGCGCGGCATCGAGGTCATCGAGTTCGCGATCGGCATCCCGCACCTGCTCAAGGGCGAGTACACCGAGAACGCCGGCACCGGCGTCGACGTCTACTCGATGCGCCAGCCCCTCGGCGTGGTCGCCGGCATCACCCCGTTCAACTTCCCGGCCATGATCCCGCTGTGGAAGGCCGGCCCGGCCCTGGCCTGCGGCAACGCCTTCGTCCTCAAGCCCTCCGAGCGCGACCCGTCGGTGCCGGTCCGCCTCGCCGAGCTGTTCACCGAGGCCGGCCTGCCGGACGGCGTCTTCCAGGTCGTCCACGGCGACAAGGAGGCCGTGGACGCGATCCTCAACAACGACACGATCAAGGCCGTCGGCTTCGTCGGCTCCACCCCGATCGCGCAGTACATCTACGAGAACGCGGCCCGCACCGGCAAGCGCGCCCAGTGCTTCGGCGGCGCCAAGAACCACATGATCATCATGCCGGACGCCGACCTCGACCAGGCGGCGGACGCCCTGGTCGGAGCCGGTTTCGGTTCGGCCGGCGAGCGCTGCATGGCCATCTCCGTGGCGGTGCCGGTGGGCGAGGGCACGGCCGAGGCCCTGCTCGAGAAGCTCGTCCCCAAGGTCAAGGCCCTCAAGGTGGGCCACAGCCACGATCCGCAGGCGGACTACGGCCCGCTCGTGACCCCCGAGTCCAAGAAGCGCGTCCTGGACTACATCGACCAGGGCGAGGCCGCGGGCGCCGAGATCCTCATCGACGGCCGCCAGGTCGGCGCCTACACCGGTGAGTTCAACGGCGAGGACATCTCCGAGGGCTACTACGTCGGCCCCACGCTCATGGACAAGGTGACCACCGACATGAGCGTCTACACCGACGAGATCTTCGGCCCCGTCCTCGTGGTGGTCCACGCCAAGGACTACGAGGAGGCCCTGCGCCTGCCCAACGAGCACGAGTACGGCAACGGCGTGGCCATCTTCACCCGCGACGGCGACGCCGCCCGCGAGTTCGTGTCAGGCGTCCAGGTGGGCATGGTCGGCGTCAACGTGCCGATCCCCGTGCCGATCGCGTACCACACCTTCGGTGGCTGGAAGAAGTCCGGCTTCGGCGACCTCAACCAGCACGGCCCGGAGTCGATCAAGTTCTACTCCAAGGTCAAGACGGTCACGCAGCGCTGGCCCTCCGGCATCAAGGAAGGCGCCGAGTTCGTCATCCCCACGATGGACTGACGCCCCGCCGCCACGACACCTGTAGACGAAAGGAGCCATCCCCATGCCGGTGATGGATGACGACGACAAGATCATCGTCGACGCCGCGTACGACTTCGCCGCCAAGCGCCTCGCGCCCAAGGCGTTGGAGTGGGACGCGCAGCACCACTTCCCGAAGGACGTCCTCCGGGAGGCCGCCGGCATGGGGATGGGCGCCATCTACGTGTCCGAGGACGTCGGGGGCAGCGGCATGCGCCGCCTCGACGGCGTCCGCATCTTCGAGCAGCTGGCCCGCGGCTGCCCGGCCGTCGCCGCCTACCTGTCCATCCACAACATGTGCGTGTGGATGATCGACGAGTTCGGCACCGACGCCCAGCGGCAGCAGTGGATCCCGCCGCTGGCCTCGATGGAGCACTTCGCGTCGTACTGCCTCACCGAGCCGGGCGCCGGCTCGGACGCGGCGGCGCTGCGCACCAAGGCCGTCCGGGACGGCGACGACTACGTGCTCACCGGCACCAAGCAGTTCATCTCCGGGGGCGGCCGGTCGGACGTCTACGTGGTGATGGCCCGGACCGGCGACTCCGGCCCCAAGGGCATCTCGGCCTTCCTCGTCCCCGCGGACGCCGAGGGCCTGAGCTTCGGCCCGAACGAGGACAAGATGGGCTGGAACGCCCAGCCCACCGCGCAGGTGATCATGGAGGGCGTCCGCGTGCCGGCCGCCAACCTCATCGGCGAGACCGAGGGCCTCGGCTTCACCATTGCCATGCGCGGCCTCAACGGCGGCCGCATCAACATCGCGGCCTGCTCGCTCGGCGGGGCACAGGACGCGTACTCGCGGGCCGTGGCCCACCTGCGGGACCGGGAGGCCTTCGGCGGCCCGCTCATCGACGAGCCGACCATCCGGTTCACCCTCGCCGACATGGCGACGAACCTCGAGGCGAGCCGGCTCATGCTGTGGCGGGCCGCGGAGTCGCTCGACGCCAAGGAGCCGGACCACGTCGAGCAGTGCGCCATGGCCAAGCTGTTCGTCACCGACCGGTGCTTCGACATCGCCGACACGGCGCTGCAGCTCCACGGCGGGTACGGCTATCTGGCCGAGTACGGAATCGAGAAGATCGTCCGAGATCTCCGGGTACACCGCATCCTGGAGGGGACGAACGAGATCATGCGCGTGGTCGTCGGCCGGGCCGTCGCCGCGCGAGGACTGGGAGCGTAAGTCATGACCACTGTTGCATTCCTCGGGCTCGGCAACATGGGCGGCCCCATGGCCGCCAACCTCGTCGGCGCCGGACACGACGTCCGCGGCTTCGACCCGGTGCCCGCCGCCCAGGAGGCGGCCCGCGAGGCCGGCGTCACCGTGTGCGAGACCCCCGTCGAGGCGGTGCAGGGGGCCGGCGCCGTCGTCACCATGCTCCCCAACGGTGCGCTCGTGAAGTCCACCTACGCCGAGGTGCTCCCGGCCGCCGGGCAGGGCACGCTCTTCATCGACTCCTCGACCATCTCGGTCGACGACGCCCGCGAGGTCCACGAGCAGGCGGTCTCCGCCGGGATGCTCCAGGTGGACGCGCCGGTCTCCGGCGGCGTCAAGGGCGCCACCGCGGGCTCGCTCGCCTTCATGGTGGGCGGCGAGGACGAGGCGTTCGCCGCGGCCCAGCCCGTCCTGGAGCCGATGGCCGGCAAGATCATCCACTGCGGTGTGCCCGGCGCGGGCCAGGCCGCCAAGGTGTGCAACAACATGGTCCTGGCGGTCCACCAGATCGCGATCGGCGAGGCGTTCGTCCTGGCCGAGCGACTGGGGCTCGAGCACCAGGCCCTCTTCGACGTGGTGACCGGCGCCACCGGCAACAGCTGGGCGCTGCACACCAACTGCCCGGTCCCCGGTCCGGTCCCCACCTCCCCGGCGAACAACGACTTCAAGCCCGGGTTCGCCACCGCTCTCATGAACAAGGACCTCGGGCTCGCGCTCGCGGCCCTCGAGAGCACCGGCACGGTCGCTCCGCTCGGTGCGGCGGCGGCAGCCCTGTACGACGAGTTCGCACAGGAGCACGGCGGCGAGGACTTCAGCGCCATCATCACCAGCATCCGCGACTCGTCGGCCTGACCCGGCCGACGCGGGCTGACATCACTCCACTCTCGGGAGCCCACCATGTCCACCCTCCGTCCCAACGATTCCGACGCCGTCCTGGCCGCCCTGCGCGACCTGAGAACCGGGACGGGCCTGCCCGTCGTGTTCGCCGGGGAGGTGGAGGGGGAGACCGCCAAGCTCAATCGGTTCATCGGCGTCCGCACGGACTCGATGCAGGGCCTGGCGGTGGCCAAGGGGCGCGGCCTGGGCGGCCACGTCATGGCCTCCGGCCGCCCGGCCACGGTGCGCGACTACCGGGAGTGTGAGGCGATCACCCGGCACTACGAGACCGCGGTCGAGCGCGAGGGCCTGCGCTCGATCATCTCGGTCCCGGTCATGGTCTCCGGGGTGGCGCGGACGATCCTCTACGGGTCGGCCCGCGTCGCCTCGCAGCTCGGCGACCAGGTCTCCAAGGCGTTCGTCTCGGTGGCCGGCGAGCTGGCCACCGAGTTCCACGTGCGCGACGAGGTGGACCGCCGGCTGCGCATGAGCGAGCTGGCGGTGGCCGAGCAGCGGCACGGCCTGGAGTCCAGTGACCGTGAGCAGCTGCGCGTCCTGCACGGCGAGCTCCGCGCGATCGCGGCCGAGCTCGCCGACCCCGCGCTGCGGGAGCGCCTGCTGGCGGCCGGGTCCGCCCTCGCCGGTGTCGGGCGGGCGCCG
>DUTZ01000502.1 GCA_012841845.1 Actinomycetales bacterium
GGCGGCATCGGTGGCGACGTGCTGGGCGCGACCATCGAGGCGGGCGCCGCGGCGGCACTCGTCGCGGCCGTGCTCCTCCTCTGACTCCGCTCGCCTCGCCCGCACTCCCCACCACGAAAATCGGCGACTCCGCTGCTGGATCGGCGAGGCATGTGAGGGTCGCCGACACGGCAGCGGAGTCGCCGATTTCGCGAGGCGGCGGGGCGCCGGACGCGGGGCGGGGGCTCAGCCGAGGGTGGTCATCCAGCCGAAGGGGTCCTCGACGGAGCCGCGCTGGATGCCGGTGAGGGTCTCGCGCAGCCGCATCGTGACCTCGCCCGGGCCGCCGTCGCCGATCGTGTAGCCGCCGCCGGCGTGCTTGACCGAGCCGACCGGGGTGATCACGGCGGCGGTGCCGCAGGCGAACACCTCGGAGATCGCGCCGGAGGCCACGCCGGACTCCCACTCGTCCACGTCGATCCGCCGCTCGGAGACCGGGTAGCCGAGGTTCGCGGCCACCTTGAGCAGGCTGTCGCGGGTGACGCCCGGCAGCAGCGAGCCGGACAGTTCGGGGGTGACGATCTCGGCGTCGGTGCCGCTGCCGAGGACGAAGAACAGGTTCATCCCGCCCATCTCCTCGACGTAGCGACGCTCGATCGCGTCGAGCCACACCACCTGGTCGCAGCCCTGCTGGGCGGCCTGCTCCTGGGCGAGCAGCGAGGCCGCGTAGTTGCCGCCGAACTTGGCGGCGCCGGTGCCGCCGGGGCTCGCGCGGACGTATTCGGTGCTCAGCCACACGCTCACGGGCGCGACGCCGCCGGAGAAGTAGGCGCCGGCGGGCGAGGCGATGAGCACGTAGAGGTACTCGTCGGCGGGCCGGACGCCGAGGCCGGTCTCGGTGGCGATCATGAACGGCCGCAGGTAGAGCGACTCCTCGCCGCCGGCGGCGGGAACCCAGTCGCGGTCGATCGCGATGAGCTGCCGGAGCGACTCCAGGAACAGCTCCTCCGGCAGCTCCGGCATGGCCAGCCGCTGCGCCGAGCGGTTGAAGCGCGCGGCGTTGGCCTCGGGGCGGAAGGAGGCGATGGAGTCGTCGGCCTGGCGGTAGGCCTTGAGGCCCTCGAAGATCGTCTGCGAGTAGTGCAGCACCACGGCCGACGGGTCCAGCGTGAGCGGCCCGTACGCCTCGACGGTCGGGGTGCCCCAGGCGCCGCCGGAGTACGGGAGGGTGACCATGTGGTCGGTGAAGTACTTGCCGAAACCGGGAGCGGCGAGGATCGCCTCGCGCTCCTCGGTGGTCCGCGGCGAGGCGGAGGGGTGGACGGCGAAGCGCGCTGCGGTGTCGGACATGTTCTCTCCTCGTGGCGAGCGGGACGGGAGCCTTGTGGGCTCGGCTACTTGGTGCGGATCTGCACGAGCGGGGGTACCGCGAGCCGGCAGACGACGTCCCGTCCACGGACGTCGACGACCACCTCGTCGTCCTTCTTCACTCCCGCGTCCGTGGCCACGAACGCCAGCGCGATCCCGGTCCTCAGCGTGGGCGAGAACGTCCCGGAGCTGGTGACACCGACGTCGCGGCCCCCCGCCCGGACGGTCTGCCCGGCTCGGAGTACACCACGGCCGGTGACCTCGAGTGCGTACATCCGCCGAGCCGGTCCCGCCTCCTTACGGCGCAGCAGCTCGTCCCGGCCCCAGAACGAGGGCTTGTCCCAGCCGATCGCCCAGCCGCAGCGGGCCTCGAGCGGGTCGAGGTCCACCGACAGCTCCTGGCCGTGGAGCGGGTAGCCCGCCTCCATGCGCAGGGAGTCGCGGGCGCCGAGGCCGCAGAGGGCGCCGTCGCGGGCGAGGACCTGCTCGGCGAGGGCGTCCCACAGCGGGCCGGCCTCGTCCCAGGCGGGCAGGACCTCGAAGCCGTACTCGCCGGTGTAGCCGGTGCGGCAGATCCGCACGGTGTGCCCGTTCCAGTCGGCGTCGACGAAGGCCATGTAGTCGAGGTCGGTGGGCAGCCCCAGCGCCTCGAGCACCTCGCCGGCCCGCGGGCCCTGGACGGCGATCACCGCGCGGGAGCGGTGCTCGTCGGTCACCGTGACCTCCGGGGCGCGCTCGGCGGCCGCGGCCTGCAGCAGGCGCACGACCTCGGCGGTGTTGGCGGCGTTGGGGATGAGGAACACCTCGTCGTCGGACACCCGGTACTGGATGAGGTCGTCGACGACGCCCCCGTTCTCGTCGCAGCACAGGGTGTACTGGGCGCTGCCCGCGGCGATCTTGTCGAGGTCGTTGGTCAGGCAGGAGTTGACGAAGGCGGCGGCGCCGGGCCCGGAGACGAGGGCCTTGCCGAGGTGGCTCACGTCGAACAGTCCCACGGCGGTGCGGGTGGCGGTGTGCTCGGCGACGGTGCCCGTGTACTGGACGGGCATGGACCAGCCGCCGAAGGGGGCGAAGGTGGCCCCGGCCTCGACGTGACGGGAGTGCAGCGGCCCCTCGTGGAGATCCCCGGTCTCGGTCATGTCGTCCTCTCCTCGCACGCGGCCGCGGACCCCGGCCGCGTCGCCCGATCGTTCCCTCCCACGGTAGTCGATAGACTGTGGTGCCCTCGCGCCAGTCGCCGGACCCGGCGCACCGGGCGTGACCCGTCACCGCGACCCCAGGAGCGCTCCATGCCGACCGCGCAGTCGATCCTCTCCCGCACCCCGGACCTCGCCGCCCTGGAGGCGGTCACCACGCCTGTCGAGTCCGACGTCGTGGTGGTGGGCGTCTGCGCGGCGTCGACGGTGGATGACGGCGAGGCCGGCGGTCGCGGCGCCGGGACGGGGGCCGACCTCGTCGTCGTCGCCCCCGGCCTGTCCGGGGAGGCGACCGGTGCCGTGGCCGCCGCCGCGTCGGCCGTCGCCGCCTCGACCACGGTCGGCGCCACCACCCGGATCCCCGCCGTCGACGGCGTCCCGGGCGCCTCGGTGATGCTGGTGGGACTGGGGAAGGACGACGACGAGCGCACCGACGAGACGCTGCGCCGCGCCGCGGGGTCGGCCGCCCGCGCGTGCCGCGGGCTGGGGACCGCCCTCGTCGCCCTCGACACCGACCGCGCCGAGGCGGTCGCGCTCGGTGCCGGCCTCGGCTCCTTCCGCCCGGCCAAGGTCACCGCGAAGGACGAGGAGCCGACGACGGACACCCTGCGCATCCTCGTGGCCGATTCCGTCGCCGCGACGGCCGTGGACCGCGCCGCGGTGGTCGCCGACTGCGTGGGCCTGGCCCGCGACTTCGTCAACACCCCGCCCAACCTGCTCTTCCCCGGCTCCTTCGCCGACCGGGCCGCCGAGCTCGGGGCCGGCGCGGGCCTCGAGGTGGAGGTCCTCGACGAGGCGGCGCTGGCCGACGGCGGCTTCGGCGGCATCCTCGCCGTGGGCGGCGGCTCCTCGCGCCCGCCGCGCCTGGTCCGGCTCACCCACCGCGGCGGCGAGGGCCGCCCGACGGTCGCGCTCGTGGGCAAGGGCGTCACCTTTGACACCGGCGGCATCTCCATCAAGCCGGCCGCCGGCATGGAGCAGATGACCATGGACATGGGCGGCGCGGCGGCGGTCGTGGCCACCGTGATCCTCGCCGCGCGGCTCGGCCTGGACCTCACCGTGATCGCCACCGTCCCCATGGCCGAGAACATGCCGTCGGCCACCGCCTACCGCCCGGGCGACGTGCTCACCATGTACGGCGGCACCACCGTCGAGGTGCAGAACACCGACGCCGAGGGCCGGCTCATCCTGGCCGACGCGATCGTCCGCGCCTGCGAGGACTCCCCGAGCCACCTCATCGACACAGCCACGCTCACCGGGGCGCAGATGGTGGCGCTGGGCAAGAGGACCCCGGGCGTCATGGGCACCGAG
Source organism: Actinomycetales bacterium (assembly GCA_012841845.1). Taxonomy (GTDB): domain Bacteria; phylum Actinomycetota; class Actinomycetes; order Mycobacteriales; family Mycobacteriaceae; genus Dietzia. The sequence continues at coordinate 3,855 of DUTZ01000502.1, forward strand.
GACTTCCGTGACCGCGTGGCCGAGCTGAGCCGGGAGGCCGGTGAGGGCGGCTGGCCCATGCCGCTGCCGGAGGAGCTGCGCGACGGCCTGGACTCGGAGGTCGCCGACCTCACCAACGTCACCCCGCACCGCTGGGGCGGCATGCTCTCGGCGGGGCTGTTCCTCTCCGAGTTCGTGGCCGACGGCGTGGAGTGGGCGCACATCGACGTGGCCGGCCCGGCCTACAACGACGGTGGCGCCGACGGCTACCTGCCCAAGGGCGCGACCGGCGTGCCGGTCCGCACGATGCTCGCGGTGCTCGAGGACATCGCCGCGGGCTGATACTCCCGGGCTGGGGCTCCCGGCCGGCGGCGGCGCCCATCGGGCTACCGGCCGTCGGCCTCGCGCATCTGCTCCCGCAGTCGCTCGCGCCGCTCGCGTCGTTCGACGGCACGGCGCCCCTCCTCGAAGTCCCGCATCCGCTGGGGGTAGCCCGTCTCGAGGACGTCGTACAGCGGCAGGCCGAGCTCGTCGGCGACCTTCCGGGCGGTGGCGACGTCGCCCACGGGCCGCCGGGTCCACTCGCCGTCGAAGGCCACGAGGCACAGTCCGGGCACCGACACGAGCGTCTCCGGTTCGAGGAACGCCTCGATCCCGACCCGGGTGACGCACCAGCGGCGGAGGTGGTCGAGGTCGGCCGGGTCGGCGGGCACGCGCGGGCGGCGCCGCCGGAAGAGATCGCGGATCGCCACCCCTGTACCTCCTCGTCGGTCCGCCCCCGTCCGGGGTGAGGAGGCGTTCAGGTCGTCGATCGTACCGGGCGCCAACTGCATCGATGTCACGGCCGTCGTGCTCCCCGCGCCCGGGTCCGGTGGCCGGATCGGTGCGTCCGCCCGACACTCGACAGTGGCAGAGGGCACAATGGGCAGCGATCGTCCCGGCGGGGCGCCACCGCGATCCCGTCGGCCGGTCACCGTAGTAGACGAACAGTTTCAAGCACCCACCCACGACGCCGCCACGAGCGGGCGCGGACCGCGTCCCCCGGCAGCGTCCGAGAACTCTCGAGGAGTCACGACACCATGGCCTTCTCCGTACAGATGCCGGCTCTCGGTGAATCCGTCAGCGAGGGCACCGTCACCCGCTGGCTCAAGAAGGAGGGGGACACGGTCGAGGTCGACGAGCCCTTGCTCGAGGTCTCCACCGACAAGGTCGACACCGAGATCCCGTCGCCCGCCGCGGGCACGCTCAAGAAGATCATCGCGGAGGAGGACGAGACCGTCGAGATCGGCGGCGAGCTCGCCCTGATCGACGACGGCTCCGACGGCGACTCGGACGATTCCGACGACGAGGACGACGACTCGGCTGATGACGAGGACGACACCGACGAGGACGACTCGGACGACGAGGCCGAGGAGAAGCCGAAGCCCAAGAAGAAGAAGAAGTCCTCCGGCGGCGGCACCGACGTGTCCATGCCCGAGCTCGGCGAGTCCGTCACCGAGGGCACCATCACCAGCTGGCTCAAGAAGGTCGGCGACACCGTCGAGCTCGACGAGCCCC
>DUTZ01000503.1 GCA_012841845.1 Actinomycetales bacterium
CGACCCCCGCCCCGCTCCCCAGAACAGGACCCTCTCGTGAAGCACCACCTGACCCCAGGCACCGTCGTCCTCGTCGGTGGTGGGCCCGGCGACCCCGACCTCATCACCGTCGCCGGGCTACGCGCCGTGCAGCAGGCCGACGTCGTGGTCTACGACCGGCTGGCACCGCTGGCCGTCCTCGACGAGATGCGCCCCGACGCCGAGCGGATCGCCGTCGGCAAGATCCCGCGCGGCGCCTGCACGCCCCAGGACCGCATCAACGAGATCCTCATCGACCAGGCACGGGCGGGCCGCCGGGTAGTCCGCCTCAAGGGCGGCGACAACTTCGTCTTCGGCCGCGGCGGTGAAGAGTCTCAGGCGTGCGCCCTGGCCGGCGTCCCGGTCGAGGTCGTCCCGGGCGTGACTTCGGCGGTCGCCGTGCCCGCGCTGGCGGGCGTGCCCGTCACCCACCGGAGTCTGTCGCAGGGCTTCACACGGTGGTGTCCGGGCACGTTCCCCCCGGGGATCCGCGCAGCACGATCCCGTGGGAGGCGCTCGCCCGAACGCAGACCACGCTCGTCGTGCTGATGGGGGTCGCCCACCTGGCCGCCATCTGCGCCGCCCTCACCGGGGCCGGTCTCGACCCGGCGACACCCGCCGCCGTGGTCGAGGACGGCTGCGGCCCCCGCAGTCGGGTCGTCCGCGGCACCGTCTCCGACGTCGCGACCCTGGCCGCCGACGCCGACGTCCAACCGCCCGCGATCACCGTCATCGGAGCCGTGGCGGGCCTCGACCTCACACCGGAGTGGACCGCGTGCTGAGCCCGCGCACCCACGCCACCGCCGCCGGCGCGGCGTCGACAGTGTTGAGCCCGGGGGGCAGCGCCGGGCGCGCCACCACGACGACCGCGACGCCCGCCTCGCGGGCGGCGTCCAGCTTGGCCGCGGTGTGGACGCCACCGGCGTCCTTCGTGACCAGGACGCGGACGCCGTGCCGGTCCATCAGCGCCCGTTCGGTCAGCAACTCGAAGGGACCGCGGTCCACCAGCAGCGTCCAGGCGGGCGGCACCGCGGAGGCCGGCGCCTCGGCGACCCGCGCCAGCACCGGCCATCGGGCCAGCCGCGCGTACCGGGCCAGCGATTGGCGTCCGACCGTCAGCCAGATCCGGTCCCCCAGTTCGGACGCCGTCGCGGCGGCCGCCTCGTGGTCGGCCACCCACGTCCAGGACGGGGCATCCGGGTGAGCGCGCCAACTGGGCCGTTCCAACCGGAGCAGCGGCACCCCCGCGGCGGTGCAGGCCTCGGCCGCGTGCGCCGTCATCGTGGCGGCGAACGGGTGGGTGGCGTCGATGACCGCCGTGACGGCGTGGTCACGAAGCCAGGACGTCAGCCCCGCCGCGCCACCGAAGCCCCCACTCCGCACCGGACCGGGGGGCAGCGCCGGGTCGCGGGTGCGGCCGGCCACCGAGGTGACGATGGGCGTCCCCACGCCGACGAGCGCGGACGCCAGGGCGCGGCCCTCGGCCGTGCCACCCAGGATCAGCACCGTCACGCCGCCAGCCTACGGGCGCGGGCTGCGGGCCTGGCGCTCGGCGTCCTCGTCGACGCCGTCGTCGGCGACCCCCGCCGGGGCCATCCCGTGGCCACGTTCGGCCGGTGGGCCGGGACGCTCGAGCGCG
>DUTZ01000504.1 GCA_012841845.1 Actinomycetales bacterium
CTGCCGACCCCGCGACGGCCGTGGCTGCCCGAACTGCGCGAGACCTACAACACCGCCTCCATCCGGTGGCGGAAGGACGACAGCCGACTGCTGCTCGGGATCCGCGACGATCCGGCGAACCAGCGGCAGCCGGCGGTCTTCTACGAACCGGACCGCGAGGGGAACCTGGCGGTCTACGGCACCGGCGGCGCCGGCAAGTCCGCGGCGCTCCGCCAGGTCGCCGTGGCGGCCTCCCTCGCCGCGGCCGAGACCCCGGTTCACGTCTACGGCCTCGACTTCGGGTCCGCCGGGCTGCGGATGCTCGAGGCGCTCCCGACCGTCGGGTCGATCATCACCGGCGACGACGAGGAGCGGATCGCCCGGCTGATGCGCGAACTCGTCGCGACGATCGAGGAGCGTGCCGAGCGGTACGCGGCGGCGCGGGCGTCGTCGATCACCGAGTACCGCGAGCTCACCGGGCATGCCTCGGAGCCGAGGATCATCGTGCTGGTCGACGGCATCGGGGCCTTCCGCGACGCGTACGAGCACTCCACGGTGTCCCCGTGGTTCACGATGTTCACGCAGATAGCCGGGGACGGCCGGGGTGTCGGCGTCCACGTGGTGGTGACGGGGGACCGGTACAACTCGGTCCCGACCTCACTGGGGTCCTCGATCCAGAAGCGGCTCGTCATGCGGCTGGCGGTCGAGGACGAGTACCTCAACCTCGGGGTCCCCCGGGACGTCCTCGACCAGACGTCGCCGCCGGGGCGGGCGATTCTCGGCGACGACGAGATGCAGTTCGCCGTTCTCGGCGGCGAGGCCAACATCACCACCCAGGCCAGGGAGATCGAGCGCCTCGGGACGTTCCTGCGGGACCGGGGGGTCGTCCCCGCGCCGCCGATCCGGCACCTGGGGGACCAGATCGCGCTGGCGGACCTGCCCCCGGTGGTGAGTGCGCGGCAGCGGGACGGCAGCAGCGTGGACCTGGCCCCCGTCGGGATCTCCGACCGGACCCTGTCGCCGTTCGGGATCCGGACGACGGGGACCCTGCTCCTCGCCGGCACACCCGGGTCGGGACGGACCACGGCGATGCACACCCTCGCCCGGGCCGTGCGTCGACAGCGGCCGGGCCGGGTCCGGGTCCTGGTGGCGATGCGCCCGGTCCCGCAGCTGACCGCCGAGACGTGGAGCACCACCGCGTACGGGGTCGACGCCGCCGCGGAACTCTGCCGGGCGCTGCTCGACGACGTCCGTTCCGGAGCGGCCGACGAGCGGGGACTGGCACTGTTCGTCCACAGCGCGGCCGAGTTCGCCATGACGGCGGCGGAGAACGACCTCGTGGCGCTCGTCAAGGAGGCCGCCGGGCGCGGGCACTTCGTCGTGGGGGAGTCCGAGAGCTCCACGTGGAACCAGGCGTACCAGGTCGCGCAGCCGTTCAAGGCGGGTCGGGTGGGCCTGCTCCTCGCTCCGGGGGACTCGGACGGCGACGGTCTCCTCGGTACGGGTCTCGGGAGGATCAGTCGCGCCGACTTCCCGCCCGGCCGCGGTTTCTACATCCGTCAGGGGGTCGCGGAGAAGATCCAGGTGGCGCTACCGACGGCAGGGGACGAGGGATGACGGCGAGGGGGCCGGGGATGATCGGGGCCGATCCGCGGGTCCTGCGGGAGATGGCACGACGGTTCGACGAGGCCGCCGGTGGACTGGACGGCGTCGGTGGCGCGGTCCAGGTCTGGGTGGACAGGTCCGACATCTGGGCGGGACTCGACAACCAGCTGTTCCGGCGGCAGTGGGAGTCCGCGGGGGCGCGGTCGGTCGCGGGCGCGGCCGCGGTCCTCGAACGGTACGCGGCGGTGCTGCGGGCCAACGCC
>DUTZ01000505.1 GCA_012841845.1 Actinomycetales bacterium
GCCGCTCGGCCCACCACTCGGGGGCGGGCCCGGTCCAGGCGACGTCCGGGTCGTCGTCGGCGGCGTCGACCCCGCCGCCGGGGAACACCGTCATGCCCCCCGCGAACGCCATGCCGCGCACGCGGCGCACCGCGAAGACCTCGGGTCCGCGGTCGGTGTCGCGGAGCACCATCACGGTGGAGGCGTCCTTGACGGGCTTCGGGGAGGGGTGGGGCTGTCCGGTCATGAGGGACAGTCTGGCCCGGCGGCGGCGGGGGCCGGACCGCGGGGTGGCGTAACCGCCCCGATCAGGGGACCGGGCCGACGTCCGGGAGCACGCCGTGCAGGACCCGGTGGATGTGCCCGCGCAGCCCCGCCCGGTGGTCCCGCTCGGCGTCCGCGGCGATCCCGGCCCGGACCAGCTCCATGTAGATCACGTCGAAGACGGTCTGGGCCGGCTCGTCGAGCGCGGCCTCGTCGACCCCGTCGCCGGCGTGGCGGGCGAGGACGAGCGCGATGAGGTCCCGCAGCCCCGTGAGGATGCGCAGGGCCTCGGTCCGGTGGGGCCCGCGCTCACCGAACAGGGTCTCCCGGTGGTAGGCCACGACGTTCTCGGGCTGACGCGCGAGGGCGAGGATCACCGGGTCGCAGAGGACGAGCAGGTCCTCCACCGGATCGCCGGTGTCCGGCACCGCGTCGAACATGGGGCGGAAGTCCTCGTTGGCCACCATGCACAGCAGCTCGCCCTTGGACTGGGCGTAGCGGAACAGGGTGCCGGTGCCGACGTCCGCCAGCCGCGCGACCTCCTGGGTGGTGACCGAGGAGAACCCGCGGGTCGAGAAGAGCTCGCGGGCCGCGGCCTCGATGCGGCGTCGCTTGTCGGCCTTGTTGCGCTCGCGGCGGCCCGGCTCCCGGGCCGCGGACGCGTCGGAGGTGGTCACGAGAACCACTCGGTCGGCTTGCCGGCCCACAGCAGGAGCGTGAAGACCACGGCCACCACGACGAGGGTGACGAGCAGCGCCACGACCGGGGAGCGCAGGGCGAAGGCCAGGAGCCGCTCCGGCAGCGTGCGCGGTGCCTCCCCACCGGGCGCCAGGCGCCACGGACCGTCGAGCAGGCCCCGACGCTCCACCGACCGCTCGAACGGCACGGTGGCGTAGGGGATGACGGCCGAGGCCAGGCCGAGGACGCCGGTACCGGCGGACCACTTCTTGTCCGTCCACACCGCCAGCGTGGCCACCACGTAGCAGAGGAACACGAAGCCGTGGATGCTGCCGCCGACGAGCGTGGCCCACTCCAGGCCGAATCCGTACTTGCCGATCATGCCGAGGATCAGCAGGGTCCAGGTGACGACCTCGGCGAAGGCGAGTCGCAGATAGAGCGTGCGGGGTGTCACGGGGTTCTCCTCGGGGCGGTGCTCGGTGTTCGTACTCCGGCGGCCATGGTACGGGCGACGGATCGCGGGAGGTCCGGGGCCTCCGGCCCGGTCAGCCGGACAGTGTGAGGGAGGCGAAGCGGACCTCACCGGCGTCGTCGCTGGCCGCCAGGTCCACGACGCCCTCGACGGCCCAGCCGTGGTCACCGTCCGGGTCCTCGAGCACCTGCCGGACGCGCCAGGTTCCGGGCTCCACTCCGTCGCCGGTCTCGGTGACGGTGAACAGGGCGGGGCCGCGGGCGGACGGACCGGTCCCGATCGCGTCGTACTCGTCCCAGTACGGGTCGATCTCGGCGTCCCAGTCCGGGTGGTCGGGCACGTCGGCGTCCAGTTCCACGAGGCGCTCGATGTCGTCGCGGGCCAGCAGCTCCACCCGCCGGAACATCGCGTTGCGGACCATCACCCGGAACGCCCGGTGGTTGGCGGTCACCGGTCTCGAGGTGCCCGCAGACTCGCCGAACGCCAGCTCGGCGACCCGCTCGGGCGTGGTGTCGGGGTCGGTGAGGACCTCCCACTCGTCGAGCAGGCTGGAATCGACCTGGCGGACCAGCTCGCCGAGCCACTCCACGAGGTCGTCGAACTCCTCGGTCCGCAGGTCGGCCGGCACGGTCTGGCGCAGCGCGCGGTAGGCGTCGGTGAGGTAGCGCAGGACCGCACCTTCGGAACGGCCGAGCCCGTAGGCGGAGACGAGGTCGGAGAACGTCATGCCGCGCTCGACCATCTCGCGGACCACGGACTTGGGGGAGGGCTCGAACTCCGACACCCACGGGTGGCCGGCGCGGTAGGCGTCGTAGGCGTCGGCGAGGAGGTCGTCCAGCGGCTTGGGCCAGGTGATGTCCTCGACGATCTCCATCCGCTCCGAGTACTCGACGCCGTCGGCCTTGAGCGCTCCGATCGCCTCGCCCCGGGCCTGGCGCTGCTGGGCGTAGAGGACCGGCCGCGGGTCGTCGAGGACCGCCTCGATCACCGACACCAGGTCCAGCGTGGGGGTGGGGGAGTCCGGGTCGAGGACCTCCATCGCGGCGAGCGCGAACGGGGAGAGGGGCTGGTTGAGCGCGAAGTCCCGCTGGAGGTCGACGACGAGGCGGACGTGTCTCCCCTCGTCGTCGGGCTCGGGGAGCCGCTCCACGATGCCGGCGGTCTCCAGGCCCCGGAACAACTCGATCGCACGCAGGACGTGGTGCCGGGTCCGGGCCCGCGTCTCGTGCGAGCCGAGCAGCAGGTGCCGCATGTGGTCGTAGCAGCTCCCGGGCCGCGAGATCACGTTGAGCAGCATCGCGTTGCTCACCTCGAACCGGCTGGTGAGTTGCTCGGGCCGGGCGTCGACGAGCTTGTCGAAGGTGGCGCGGGACCAGTTGACGAACCCTTCCGGGGGCTTCTTCTTGGCGAGCCTGGCCTTCTTCTTGGGGTTGGCGGCGACCTTGGCCGCGGCCTTGGCGTTCTCGATCTCGTGCTCGGGGGCCTGCACCACCACCAGGCCCTCGGTGTCGAATCCGGCGCGACCGGCGCGGCCGGCGATCTGGTGGAACTCGCGGGCGCGCAGGACCCGCTGGCGGCGCCCGTCGAACTTGGTGAGCCCGGTGAACAGCACGGTGCGGATGGGGACGTTGATCCCCACCCCGAGCGTGTCGGTGCCGCAGATGACGGTGAGGAGGCCGTCCTGCGCGAGACGTTCGACGAGCCGCCGGTACTTGGGGAGCATGCCGGCGTGGTGGACGCCGATGCCGTGCAGGAGGAGCTTGCGCAGCGTGCGACCGAAGGCGGTGGTGAAGCGGAACGCCCCGATCTCCTCGGAGATCGCCGCCTTGCGTTCCCTGGTGGCCACGGCCAGCGACGTGAGCGCCTGCGCCTGTTCCAGGGCGGCGGCCTGGGTGAAGTGGACGATGTAGACGGGCGCCTTGCCGTCCCGGACGAGCAGTTCGACGGACTCGTGGACCCCGGTGAGGACGTAGTCGAAGCTCAGCGGCACGGGTCGCTCCGAGCCGCCCACGTAGGTGCACTCGCGCCCGGTGCGCGTGCGCAGGTCCTCGAGCAGCCAGTCCACGTCGCCGAGCGTGGCGGACATGAGCAGGAACTGCGTGTCGGGCAGCTCGATGAGCGGCACCTGCCAGGCCCAGCCGCGGTCCGGCTCGGAGTAGTAGTGGAACTCGTCCATCACCACCTGGCCGATGTCCGCGGCCGCGCCCTCGCGCAGGGCGATGTTGGCCACGATCTCGGCGGTGGCGCAGACGATCGGGGCGTCGGCGTTGACCGCGGCGTCGCCGGTGAGCATGCCCACGTTCTCGGCGCCGAACACCTCGCACAGGGCGAAGAACTTCTCGCTGACGAGCGCCTTGATGGGGGCGGTGTAGTAGCTGCGGCGGCCCGTGGACATCGCGGCGAAGTGCGCGCCGAGCGCCACGAGCGACTTGCCGGAACCGGTGGGGGTGGCCAGGACGACGTGGCTGCCGGCCGCGACCTCGAGGACCGCCTCCTCCTGCGCGGGGTAGAGGGTCAGCCCGCGTTCGCCGGCCCAGGCGACGAACGCGTCGAACACCGCCTCGTCGAGGAGGTCGGACGGGACGTCGTCGAGGTCGGCGAGGAGATCGGGCAGCTGCACCCGACCGAGCCTAGTCGTCCTGCTCGTCCCCGGACTGCTCGGCGAGGAAGCGCTCGAACTCGGCGCCGATCTCCTCGCCGGACGGCAGCGGCTTGCCACCCGGGGTCAGCGAGTCGGAACCGTGGTGGGACTCCATGAACTGGTCGTACTGCTTCTCCATCATCTCCACGGCCGTCCGGATCTCCGGGCTGTCCGCGATCTGGGCCGTGACCTGCTCGGTGAAGTCCTCGGCGGCGGACTCGAGCTCGCCCGTGGGCAGGTCCAGTCCGGAGACCTTCGCCACGTCCCCGACCAGGCCGAGGACGGCCGCGGGGTACGGGGTCTGGGACAGGTACTGCGGCACGTGGACGGTGAAGCCCAGGGACGGGATCCCGTGCTCGGACATGCGCAGCTCGAGCAGCGAACCGGCGTTGCCCGGGACCGAGAACTCGCCCGGCCAGGCGGAGAAGCCGCGGATGAGGTCCACGTCGCTCGAGTGCGCGCTGGACTGGGTGGGTCGGGTGTGCGGCACCCCGAGCGGCAGGGCGCCGAGCCCGACGGACATCCGCACGCCGAACGTCCCGCACAGGTCGATGACCGACTCGGTGAAGCGGTCCCAGCGCAGGTCCGGCTCGAGGCCCGAGAGCAGGAGGAACGGCGTTCCGGAGGCGTCCTCGATCTTGTGGATCTGGATCCGGGGCTCGGTGTAGCCGGCGAAATGGTCGAACGAGTAGCGCAGGCGCGGGCGGCGCGACCGGTAGTCGACCAGCTCGTCCGCGTCGAACTCCACGAGCAGTTGCGCGTCGAGCGAGTCCCGGAGGTGGCTGGTGGCGCCCTGGACGGCGTGCCCGGCGTCCGAGAAGCCCTCGAGGCCGTGCACGAGCACCGGCCCCTCGCCCGACGCGGACCGCAGGTCGGGGAGGGGTTCGATCAGGCGATAGAGGTCGCTGTGCCTGGCCATGTCGGCTCCTCTCGTCACGTCCCGGGTTACGGGCCGCCGAGGGCGCCGGCGGTCGTGGATTCGACCCGGGGTCTCACCCACTTCCCAACGACAACGGGGTCCGGATGATTCCCACAGGCCGCCGGGCCTCTCCACAGGGGAGGGCCGCGAGCGGCCGTCGGGGCGGGTCGACGGGTGGGCGGTGCCCGAGGGTGGAGACCGGTGCACGGCACCCGCGGACCGGGGCCAGAGGGGGCGGCGGACGCGCGACGAGGGGGAGCGAGATGGACGCGATCGACGAGGGGTACGACGGCGGAGAGCGGGAGACGGTGGTGATCCGGTCCCCGGAGGACCTCATCGCGTCGGTGCCGTCGATGATCGGCTTCACGCCCGGCAGCGGGTCGGTGGTCGTGGTGTGCGGGGAACGCGCGGGGGGCCGGACGGGGCCCGTCGCCCGCCTCGACGCCCACGGGATGCTCGGGATCGACGACGGGTTCGGGCCGGCCGGGACGATCGACGAGGGACCCGCGCGGGGGATGGCGGCCTATTGCCGCCGGGAGGGCGTACGGGACGCCCACCTGGTCGTCGTCCACGAGAACTGCGCGGACGACCCCGTGGCCGAGCGGCAGGCCGCGGATGCGGCCGACGCGTTCGAGTACTGGTTCGGGTGCGCGGGCACCGAGATCAAGGGCGCGTTCGGGGTGGGCGGGTTCGCCCGCGGCGCCCGCTGGGTGGACCTGCGGGGCCTGGCCGGCGGCACCCAGGGCGACCCCGACGCCTCGGAGATCGCGGCCCGGCACGCGGTGGGCGGCCGTGTCCGCGCCGCGGACCGGGCCGAGATCGAGGCGCTGTACGCCGACCGGGACCCCGACGCCCGCGATGTCGACCCCCACCCCGGCGGCGCTCCACTCGTCGGCGGGAAGCGGGCCGTGCGGCGGGCGGTGGCGCTGCACGACGAGACGGCCCTGGCGATGTCGACGGATGACGAGGCCGGCGGCGGGATCGACGACGAGGTCCTCGCCGAGGTCGGGACCGTCCTGCGCGACATCGCGGTCCGGGACGCCGTCTACGAGCACCTCGCCGGGGCCCCGCTCACCGTTCACGACGGGCGCCGGTCCCTGTGGTGGGCGTTGGCCCGTCGGAGGCCGGCCCCCGAGCGGGCGAGGGGCCTCCTGCTCCTGGGGGCCGCGGCCTACTTCGCCGGCAGTGGGGTGCACGCCCGTGCGGCGCTTGACGCGGCCGTCGAGGCGGACCCACACGACGGCCTGGCGCCGCTGCTGCTCGAGGGTCTGGACCGCGGCATCTCGCCGGACGACATCCGCGGCCTCGCGGTGGCGTGACCACACACCGGGCGCGCGGGGCGCCGGTGGATCAGGCGGGGGCGGAGTGCGCGCGGTCGCCGAGGGCGGAGGTGAAGGCCCAGGCGTCCTCGACGACCGTGCGCAGGTCGGTCCGCGACGGCCGCCAGCCGAGCTCCCGGACGGCCTTCTCGCTGGAGGCCACGAGCACCGCCGGGTCGCCGGCGCGGCGCGGGGCCACGACGTCGGGGATCGGGTGCCCGGTGACCTCCCGGCACACGTCGATCACCTCGCGCACCGAGAAGCCCTCGCCACTGCCGAGGTTGAGGATCCGGTGGACCCCGGGGCGGTTGGACTCGAGCGCGAGGAGGTGCGCGTCGGCCAGGTCCGCGACGTGGATGTAGTCGCGGACGCAGGTGCCGTCCGGGGTGGGCCAGTCGTCGCCGAACACCTTGATGTCCGACCGGTGGCCGAGCGCCACCTGGAGCACGAGCGGGATGAGGTGGGTCTCGACGACCCGGTTCTCCCCGGCGGTGCCGCACGCGCCGGCCACGTTGAAGTAGCGCAGGCTCGTGGCCGCGAGGTCGTGGGCGACCGCGTACGAGGTGATGGCGTGGTCGATCGCCAGCTTGGTGGCGCCGTAGGTGTTGGTGGGCCGGGTGGGCATGTCCTCGGTGATGGGGACCTGCTCGGGCTCGCCGTAGGTGGCGGCGGTGGAGGAGAAGACGAGGTTGGTCACGCCCGCGGCCCGCATCGCGTCGAGCAGCGCGAGCGAGGTGACGACGTTGCCCTGCCAGTACTCCTCGGGCCGCTCGACGGACTCGCCCACGAGCGAGCGGGCCGCGAAGTGCAGGACCCCGTCGAACGACGGGTCCAGGACCTCGCCCGCCAGTCGCGCCACGTCGCCCTCGACGAACGTCGCGCCCGCCGGGACCCCGTCCCGGTTGCCGGTGGACAGGTCGTCGAGCACCACGACCTCGTGCCCGCGCTCGAGCAGCACGGTGGCGCACACCCCGCCGACGTAGCCGGCGCCCCCGGTGACGAGGAGCTTCACGAGAGGATCTCCACCTGGATGGCGTGGGCGCGGTCACCGTCGACCTCGACGACCGCGCCGTCGGCGGAGGTGAGCTCGACGAGGTGGCCGCGGCGCGTGGCGGTGACGATCCCGAGCGGCTCCACGCCGACGGCGCGGAACTCGGAGATGAGCTCCTCGTCCACCTGGACGTTCTCGCCCAGGGCGCGGATCCGGACCTCGCGCGGCGTCTCGTCGTCGAGCTCGGACAGCCGGATGAGGTCGGCGGCGACGGCGGAGGTGGGCGAGTAGCCGATCCGGTCCAGGCCGGGGATCGGGTTGCCGTACGGCGACGTGGTGGGGTCGGCGAGCACCTCGACGAGGCGTCGCTCGACGTCGTCGCTCATGACGTGCTCCCAGCGGCAGGCCTCGGCGTGCACCTTCTCGAGCTCCAGACCGATGACGTCCACGAGGAGCCGCTCGGCGAGCCGGTGCTTGCGCATCACGTCCACGGCGAGCTCACGGCCGGCCTCGGTGAGCTGCAGGTGCCGGTCGACGGCGACCCGGACCAGGCCGTCGCGTTCCATCCGGGCGACCGTCTGGCTCACGGTGGGCCCGCTCTGCTCGAGGCGCTCGGCGATCCGCGCCCGGAGCGGGATCACGCCCTCCTCCTCGAGCTCGTAGATCGTGCGGAGGTACATCTCGGTGGTGTCCACCAGGTCCTTCACGTCTCGTCCTCCACGTCGGGTCGACACTCGCGCTCGTCGCCGGAACCCCGGCATCTCGCGCCGATCCTACCGGCGGCCCTCGAAACGGGGTGCCAGGTGCGGATTCCCGCGGCGTCGGACCGCCCCGCCGCGTAGCGTCGCGGGTGACGCACACCACGTGTCGCACGTGGGGGAGCGCCGGGCACGGCCCGGCAGGACGGGAGGGCGGAGATGGCCGCGATCAGGGACGGCGTACCGGCGGCCGTGGTATGGAGCCCGTCGCTGCTGGAGTACCGCCACTCCGCGGAACACCCGATGAGTCCCCGCCGGCTGGACCTGACCATGTCGCTGGCCACCGGCCTGGGCGTGCTGGACGGCGTGGAGATGCTCGACCCGGGCAGCGCCACCGACGACGAGCTGCTGAGGGTCCACACCACCCGGTACCTCGACGCGGTCAAGGCGGCCGGGGACCTGCCGCCGGGGGAGCACTTCGGGATGAGTCACGGCCTGGGGACGGCCGACAACCCGACGTTCCCCGCGATGCACGAGGCCAGCGCCGCGGTGGCGGGCGGCACCCTGACTGCCGCCCGGGCCATCGCGAGCGGCGCCGCCACGCGGGCGATCTCGGTGGCCGGCGGCATGCACCACGCCATGCCCGCCGCCGCCGCGGGCTTCTGCGTGTACAACGACGCGGCGGTCGCGATCAGCTGGCTGCTCGACAACGGCTACGAGCGCATCGCGTACGTGGACATCGACGTCCACCACGGCGACGGCGTGCAGACGGCCTTCTACGAGGACCCCCGGGTCCTCACCGTCTCCCTCCACCAGCACCCGGCCACGCTCTGGCCCTCGACCGGCTGGGCCTCGGAGACGGGTGTAGGCCGGGCCGAGGGGACATCCGTGAACCTGGCCTTCCTGCCCGCCGTCACCGACGAGCTCTGGCTCCGCGGGTTCCACGCGGTGGTGCCCGGCGTCCTGCGGGCGTTCGAACCGCAGATCATCGTCCTGCAGGCCGGCTGTGACTCCCACCGGGAGGACCCGCTCGCCGACCTCTCGCTCACCGTCGACGGCCACCGCGCCTCCTACCTGGAGATGATCGCGCTCGCCGACGAGATCTGCGAGGGCCGGATCATCGCGATCGGCGGCGGGGGATACGAGTTGGTGCGGGTGGTGCCCCGGTCCTGGACCCACCTGCTCTCCGCGATGCTCGGCGACCCGGTGCATCCGTCCACGCCGGTCCCGGACGAGTGGAAGGCGGTGGCGTCGCGCCTCACCGTCCCCGACCGCGTGCCGCAGTCGATGGGCGACGGCGGGGACGTCACGTACACCGCGTGGGAGCCGGCGGGCGCCGACCGGGGCGTGGAGATCGACCGCTCGCTGGCCCGTCTGGACCAGTCGATCCTCGACACCCGCCGATCCGTCTACCCCCTGCTCGGGCTCGACCCCGACGATCCGCGAGACTGAGAGCCGGGCACCGCGACCCCGCCCCTGCCGAGACGAGTCCGACGAAAGGGCACCCATGCCGGAGCACGGAGACGAGACCCCCGACGCCGTCGATGCCGGGACCACCGACACCGCCGTCGGCGCCGACACCGCCGTCGATCCGCCGGAGCACGCGTCCACCGACACCACCGTGGACGCCTATCCGGAGGGGTACCCGCACGAATGGGCGGCCGACGTCCTCGGCTCCGACGGGCGCGCCGTCCGGATCCGCCCCATCCTGCCCTCCGACGCGGAGAAGATCTCCCGGTTCCACACCTCGCTCTCCGAGCGGACCCGCTACCTGCGCTACTTCGGCTCCCACGACGTCCTCACGGACCGGGAGCTGCGCCACATGACCCACGTGGACTACCGCGACCGGATGGCGTTCGTCGCCGAGCTCGGCTCGGAGATCATCGGCATGTCGCTGTACGAGCGGCTGCCCTCGAGCACCAACGCCGAGGTCGCGTTCACGATCTCGGACCAGCACCAGGGCCGGGGGCTCGGCTCGATCTTCCTCGAGCACCTCGCCGGGGCGGCCGCCGAGTGCGGCATCGACCACTTCGAGGCCGAGGTGCTCTCGGAGAACCGCTCGATGATCCAGGTGTTCCGCCGCGCCGGCTACGAGATCTCGCGGTCGTTCGACGGCTCGACCCTGCACCTGGAGTTCGCGATCGACCCCACCGAGGCGCTCACCAACGTGCGCAACTCGCGGGAGACCGCCGCCGAGGCCCGCAGCGTGGCCCGCGTCCTCACCCCGGCCTCGGTGGCTGTCATCGGCGCCTCGGACCAGGTGGGCAAGATCGGCCACACGGTGCTGCGCAACCTCATCGGAAACGGGTTCACCGGGCCCGTGTACCCCGTCAACGCGGACGCCACCTCCGTCCAGTCCGTCCGGGCCTACGCGAGTGTGCGCGACATCCCGGACCCGGTCGACCTCGCCGTCGTCGCCGTCCCCGCCGCCTCGATGTCCGAGGTCCTGGACGACTGCCTCACCAAGGGCGTGTCGACGCTCGTCGTGATCTCGGCGGGCTTCTCCGACGTGGGCAGCGAGGGCGTGGTGTCCGAGCGCCGGCTCGTGAGCGCGGCCCGGGCCCACGGCATGCGCGTGGTGGGGCCCAACGCCCTCGGCGTGATCAACACCTCGACCGACGTCCAGCTCAACGCCACCCTCGCCGAGGTCGTCCCCGGGCCCGGACGCGCCGGGTTCTTCTGCCAGTCCGGCGCGCTCGGCATCACGATCCTCGCGGCCGCGGCGCGGCGCGGGCTCGGACTGTCGACCTTCGTCTCCGCCGGCAACCGCGCCGACGTCTCCGGCAACGACCTGCTCCAGTACTGGGACACCGACACGGGTACCGAGGTGGTCCTGCTCTACCTGGAGAGCTTCGGTAACGCCCGCAAGTTCTCCCGCATCGCGCGGCGGGTGGCGCGCAACAAGCCGGTGATCGTGGTCCGGCGCGCCGCGGACGACCTCGACTCCGGGGTGCAGGGCCTGACCGGCGCCGCGATCCGTGGCCTGTTCCGCGACTCCGGGCTCATCCAGGTGGACTCGATCACCGACATGTTCGACACGGCCTCGCTGCTCGCGCACCAGCCGCTCCCCGCGGGACGGCGCCTGGCGATCGTCGGCAACTCGACGGCGGTGGCCCGGCTGGGCGCGGACTCCGCCCGCCTGCAGGGCTTCACCGTGACGCACGCCGTGGACCTCGGCGCGGCGGCCGAACCCGAGGAGTTCCGCACGGCGATCGCCGACGCCCTGGCCCGCGACGAGGTGGACTCGGTGCTCACCGTGTTCGTGCCCCCGGTCGCCACCGAGCCGGACGCCTACGCCGAGGCGATCCGCGCTGCGGCCGCCGACTGCCCCAAGCCCGTGGTGAGTACGTTCCTCGCCGGGGAGGGGCTGCCGGAGGGGCTCATCGTCACCGACGAGTCGGGGGAGGCGCTGCGAGGCTCCATCCCCTCCTACCCGTACCCCGAGCGGGCGGTGTCGGCGCTCGTGCGGGCGCGGACCTACGCAGAGTGGCTGGACCGCCCCGCCGAGGAGCCGATGGAGTTCGACGACATCGACCGCGGCCGGGCCCGCGAGCTCGTCGACTCGTTGTGCCACTCCAACCTGGGCGCCGAGTCCTTCGAGCTCACGCAGGGACAGGTCCGGGCGCTGCTGGAGTGCTACGGCATCGGGATCGTCGACTACCGCGTGGTCACCGACGCCGAGCAGGCCGTCATGGCGGCCGAGGAGCTCGGCTATCCGGTGGCCGTCAAGGCGATGGGCGAGCAGTGGCGGACGCGCAGCGACCAGTCCGGGGTCCGGCTCGACCTCACCGACGGCGGCTCCGTGCGCCGGGCGTTCGACGACCTCAAGGGGGCCACCGACTCCGCCTCGCTGCACGTGCAGAAGATGGCGACCAAGGGCGTGGCTGCGACGATCCGGGTGGCGGACCACCCGATCTTCGGCTCGCTCATCTCGTTCGGCCTGTCGGGGATGCTCTCGGACCTGCTGGCCGACCGCGCCTTCAGCACGCTGCCGGTCTCGCGCACCGAGGCCGAGGCACTGCTGGACCGCCCCCGGGCGGCCCCCATCCTCGGCGGCTACGCCGGCGACACCCCGGTGGACCGCGACGCGCTCGTGGACCTCATGGGCCGCATGTCGTGCCTGGTCGAGGACATCCCCGAGCTGCGGCGGCTGTCCATCGACCCGGCGCTCGCCGCCCCCGACGGGGTCGCGGTGCTCTTCGCCCAGGTCGACC
>DUTZ01000506.1 GCA_012841845.1 Actinomycetales bacterium
CCAACGGCACCCGGGCGCGCACCGGCCGCGGGCCCGGCATCGACGCCGCCCCGCTCACCGCGGTGGCGTTCGCCCTCGTCGTCTTCGAGCTCGCCTCCGCCGTCACCGCCGTCTTCGTCCAGTCCCCCGCCTACTCGGTGGGCCGGTCCAACATCCGCGCCCTCACCGGGGAGCCGTGCGCGCTCGCCGACGCGGTCCTCGTGGAGGAGGACTCCAACGACGGCGTCCTCGAGGCCGTCGGCGCCGGCCCCGACGTCTCCCTCGGCGCCGGCGGGGTCAGCGGGTTCGCGCCCAACGGCCTCCCCGACTCGATCACCGTGGCCAGCACCGAGTCCGCCGGCTCCCTCGCCCAGTCCGAGCCCGGAGAGCGCGAGCCCGGCGACGGCGTCGACGCCGGCACCACCGGCGGCCGCGGCGCCGTCACCGTCAACGGCTCCACCGTCGCCCTGCCCTTCGGCCTCGACCCCGACACCACCCCGGTCCTCGGCTCCTACCGTCGCGGCCCGCAGGTCGCCGCCGAGCTCACCTCCGCCTGGTACGAGCTGCCCGGCCGCAGCGCCAACCGGCCGCTGCTCGTCATGGCGGCCGCCGGCCGCATCGGCGGCGGCAACGTCACCATCGAGTACGGCCGCCCCGGCCGCGTCGGCGCCTCCGGCCCCACCGACTTCGAGGTGATGGGCTCCATGACGCCCATCGACATCGGCCCCGCCCCCGCCTGGCGCAACCTCCGGATCCCGCTCGAGCAGATCCCCGAGGAGGCCGAGGTCGTGCGCGTGGTGGCCACCGACGGCAACCTCGACCCCGACTGGTGGTTGGCCGTGACCCCGCCGCGCAACCCGCGCCTGCGGACCCTCGACGAGGTGGTGGGCCACACCGACCCCGTCCTCATCGACTGGGTGGTGGGCCTGGCGTTCCCCTGCCAGCGGCCGTTCGTCCACAACGGGGGTGTGGCCGAGGTGCCGCGCTACCGGATCCTCGCCGACCGCGAGTCCTCCTCCGCCGCCAACTGGTGGCAGAGCGCCGGCGGCGGCGGCCCGCTGCTGTGGACCACCCAGACCGTCGAGCCCGTCACCGTCCCCGCCTACCTCGACCACGACTGGTCCCGCGACTGGGGCTCACTCCAGCGGTTCGAGCCCCTGGACCCCGACGCCGTGCCCGCCGAGATCGTCCGCGGCAGCACGACGCGCTGGGGCTGGACGGGTCCGGGCCCGATGTACTGACCGTCCCCTAGAATCGGGGGTCGTGTCAGCCTCTCCCGCCGCGAACGGCCCCGCCGACGACCGGACCCCGGCCCCCGCCCCCGGACCGGCGTCCACCGATCCCCGGGTCGCGCGACTCCGCGTCGTCGCGATCGTCTCGGGCCTCATCGGCGCCCTGTGCTTCCTGGCCCTGCCGTTCCTGCCGGTCTCCCAGACCACCTCCACCGTGCACTGGCCGCAGAACGGCTCCGTCGAGTCCGTCTCCGCGCCGCTCATGGCCCACTCGCCGCAGAGCGTCACCGCCACCCTGCCGTGCGCCCTGGTCGGCGACCTGCCGGAGGACGGCGGGATCCTGCTCTCCACCGTCCCGGCCGGCGGCGAGGAGGCCGGCGAACGCGGCCTGTTCGTCCGCGCGTCCGCGGAGACCGTGGACGTGGTGACCCGCGGCCGGGTCATCGCCTCGATGCCGCGCGACGAGGTCGCCGGCGGCGCCTGCTCGCAGATCACCGTCATGGCCGGCCCGACGCACGTCGAGGCCGACTTCGTGGGCATGGACGACGCGGCCCGGCTCGTCGAGTCCCCCACCCTGCGCCCCATGGTCGTGGGCCTGTACTCCGACCTGCCGACGGACACCGCCCCGGACGGGATCGACGTGGCCGTGGAGGTGGACTCGCGCTTCACCACCGAGCCCACCGTCCTCAAGTGGATCGCCATCGTCCTGGGGCTCGTGGCCACCGCGGTGGCCCTGTGGGCCCTGCACGGGCTCGACCAGACCGACGGCCGCCGCGACCGCCGCTTCCTGCCCCGCTCCTGGTTCCGGCTCCGCGCCCCGGACGTCGCGGTGATCGGCACGCTCGGGATCTGGCACGTCGTCGGCGGCAACACCTCGGACGACGGCTACATCCTGTCCATGGCCCGCGCCGCCGACCCCGCGGGCTACATGGCCAACTACTACCGCTGGTACGGCGTCCCCGAATCGCCGTTCGGCTCCCCGTACTACGACCTGCTCACCCTGTTCTCGCACGTCTCCACCGCCAGCCCGTGGATGCGCCTGCCCGCGCTCATCGCCGCCATCCTGTGCTGGCTGGTCATCAGCCGCGAGGTCCTGCCCCGGCTCGGCCGCGCCGCCCGCACCACGCCGGTCGTCGTGTGGAGCTCCGCCGCCGTCTTCCTCGCCTTCTGGATGGCGTACAACAACGGCCTGCGCCCCGAGCCCGTCATCGCCCTCGGCGCCCTGCTCACGTGGACCTCGGTCGAACGCGCCATCGCCACCCGGCGCATCCTGCCCTTCGCCGTCGCCGTCATCATCGCGTCGTTCTCGCTGGCCACCGGGCCCACCGGCCTCATGGCCGTCGCCGCCCTCGTCATGGGCCTGCGGCCCATGGTGCGCACCGTGGTGGTGCGCGGCCGCCGCATCGGCTCCCACCTCGCCCTGCTGGCCCCGGTCCTCGCCGCCGGCACCATGGTGCTCATCAGCGTCTTCGGCGTGCAGTCGCTCGCCTCCGTCCTCGAGGCCATCCGCGTCCGCGGCGAGATCGGCCCCAACCACAGCTGGTTCGAGGAGTTCGTCCGGTACTACTACCTGATGCAGCCCACGGTCGACGGCGGCCTGCCCCGCCGCCTGCCCGTCCTGCTCGTGCTGCTCTGCCTGGTCGTGGTGATCGCCACCGTGCTCCGCCGCGGCAAGGTCCCCGGCGCCGCCGTCGGCCCGACCTGGCGCCTCGTGGGCGTGGTCGTGGGCACCGCCTTCTTCATGATGTTCTCGCCCACCAAGTGGACCCACCACTTCGGCGTCTACGCCGGCATCGGCGGCGCCATCGCCGCGCTCGGAGCCCTCGCGATCGCCGCCTCCGCGGTCCGCACCGCGCGCAACCGCACGGTGTTCCTCGGGATCACCCTCATGGTGCTCGCCCTGGGCTTCGCCGGGCCCAACGGCTGGTGGTACGTCTCGAGCTTCGGCATCCCCTGGTGGGACAAGGCGCCCAGCGTGCGGGGCATCGAGGCCTCCGGCGTCCTGCTCCTCCTCGCCGTCATCACCTTCGCCTACGCCGGCTGGCAGCACCTCCGGCAGGACTACATCGGCTCCACCGCGCCCCGCACCTCCGAGGGACGCCGCCGGATGCGCACCCTGGCCGCCGCGCCCATCGCCGTGGTGGCCGGCCTGCTCGTCGTGTTCAACGTGGCCTCCTTCGCCAAGGGCCTCACCAAGCAGTTCCCCGCCTACACCATCGCCGAGGGCAACCTCTCCGCGATCGCCGGCGACCCCTGCATGCTCGCCGACGAGGTGCTCGTGGAGCCCGACGCCAACGCCGGCATGCTCGTCCCGCTCGGCTCGGAGCCCGGCCCCGACGGCACCGTGCCGCCCGAGGAGCTCGCCGCCGCGATCGAGGCCGGGGAGAACACCGGGTTCAGCCCCGACGGCGTGGCCCCGGACCTGTCCGCCGACGCCGTCGTCACCGACGCCGGCGCCGCCAACACCACCACCGAGCCCGGCGGCGGCCCGTCCGTGAGCACCGGCGAGAGCGCCGGCACCTCCGGCGGCCAGGGCGCCCGCGGCGTCAACGACTCCACCGTCGCCCTCCCCTTCGGCCTCGACCCCGCCACCACCCCGGTCCTCGGCTCCCACGCCTCGCCCGGCGAGGCCCGCCTCGAGACCGGCTGGTACCGCCTGCCCGAGAACCGCGAGGACCACCCGCTGCTCGTCGTGTCCGCCGCCGGCCGCATCGGCCGCTTCGACTCCGACGGCCTGTACCGCTACGGCCAGGACGTCACCGTGGAGTTCGGGCGCACCGGCGGCGACGGTGCCACCGCCGAGCTCGTCGGCGAGCCGGTCGTGCCGTTCGACATCGGCCCCGCCCCCTCGTGGCGCAACCTGCGGGTGGACATGGACGACGTCCCCGCCGACGCCGACGTCATGCGCGTCATCGTCCGCGACGGCGACCTCACCCCCGACCAGTGGGCGGCCATCACCCCGCCGCGCGCGCCCGAGCTGCAGACCGTCCAGGAGATGATCGGCTCGGACGTGCCCGTGCTGGTCGACTGGGCCGTGAGCCTGCAGTTCCCGTGCCAGCGCCCGTTCGAGCACCACGCCGGCGTGGCGGAGCCGCCCCGGTACCGGATCCTGCCCGACCGCCCGCTGGCCGTGAGCTCCACGGACACCTGGCAGTCCTACGAGGGCGGCGGCCCGCTCGGCTGGATCGAAACCGGACAGCGCGCGCGCACGATCCCCTCGTACATGGTCGACGACTGGAACCGCGACTGGGGCTCGATCGAGGCGTACACGCCCCTGGGCACCTACCAGCGCACGCCGGTCCGGCCCGCCGAGGTCACGACCGACACCCAGAGCCGGTGGGGCTGGTGGAGGCCCGAAGGCCCGATCTTCGTGACCAACCCGAGGTGAGGTAGGCCGCGGCGGGCGGCGGCGAGCCGCTTGCCGGGTCCGCGCCCGGCCGGGCCCCCGCCACGCCCGGGCCTGCTACATCGGCATGATCGGGTGCTTGCGCGGGGACTCGACGCGGGTCTTGTCCTTGAGCTGCGCGAGCGCCTTGCGGAGCACGAGGCGGGTCTCGGACGGCTCGATCACCGCGTCGATGTAGCCGCGCTCGGCGGCCGTGTACGGCGTGGCGATGAACTCGTTGTACATGTCGATGAGCTGCTGGCGGAGCTTGGGCCCCTCGACCGGGCCGGCCTCCTCGATCTGCCGGCGCTGCAGAAGGTCCACGGCGCCCTCGGCGCCCATGACGGCGATGCGGGCGGTGGGCCACGCGAAGTTGAGGTCGCCGCCGAGGTTCTTGGAGCCCATCACGGCGTAGGCGCCGCCGTAGGCCTTGCGCACCACGAAGGTCACCTTGGGCACGGAGGCCGCGGCCACCGCGTAGCCCATCTTGGCGCCGCGGTGGATGATGCCGAGCTTCTCCTGCTGCACGCCCGGCAGGTAGCCGGGGGTGTCCACCACGTAGACGAGGGGGATGGAGTAGGCGTCGCAGATCAGCATGAACCGCGCGGCCTTCTCGGAGGCGTCGATGTCGAGCGCGCCGGACAGGTGTAGCGGCTGGTTGGCCACCACGCCCACGGCCTCGCCGTCGACGCGGGCGAAGCCGGTGATGATGTTGGGCGCGAACTGGCCGGAGGTCTCGATGAACTCGCCGTCGTCGAACATCCGCACGAGGATGTCGTGCATGTCGTAGGCGGCGTTGTCCGAGTCCGGGATGATCTCGTCGAGCACGAGGTCGGACTCGGTGCGCTCGGGCTCGAGGCCCGGGTTGATGCGCGGGGCCTTCTCGGCGGCGGAGGAGGGCAGGAAGCTCAGGAGCTGGCGGACCCACATGAAGGCGTCGTGCTCGCTCACGGCCACGTGGTTGACGTTGCCGTTCTTGGCCTGCTGCAGGGCCGAGCCGAGGTCCTCCATGGAGATGTCCTCGCCGGTGACCTTCTTGATCACGTCGGGCCCGGTGATGAACATGTACGCCTGGTCCTGCACGGCCACCACGAAGTCGGTGGTGACGGGGGCGTAGACGGCGCCGCCGGCGCACTTGCCGAGCATGATCGAGATCTGCGGGACGAGCCCGGAGGCCGGGTACTGGCGCCGCGAGATCTCCGAGTAGTAGGCCAGCGAGGTGACGGCGTCCTGGACGCGGGCACCGCCCGAGTCGTTGATGCCGATGATCGGGCAGCCGATCTTGATGGCCAGGTCCATGATCGCGCAGACCTTCTTGCCGAAGCCCTCGCCGACCGAGCCGCCGAACACCGTGTTGTCGTGCGCGTACACGCAGACCGGGCGGCCCTCGATGGTGCCGCGGCCGGTCACCACGCCGTCGCCGAACGGGTTGTCGGCGTTGCCGGGCGCCTTGGCGAGCTGGCCCATCTCCACGAAGCTGCCGGCGTCGAGGAGCTCGGCGATGCGCTGCCGCGGCGGGGTGCCGCCGGCGGCGGCACGCTTGGCCTTGGCCCGCTCGCTGCCCGGGTCCTGCGACTCCTCGAGCTTGACCCGCAGGTCGGCCAGCTTCTCGGCGGTGGTCTTGTTGCTCACGCGCCCGCTCCCTTCCGTCCCGCGTCGATCTCGGAGAGCCGACGCGCCAGATGCTTACCGACCGTACCGACCTCGGGCTCGTCCACCACGGCCAGGTGGTCCCCGCGCAGCTGCACGATCTCCAGGTCGTCGACGATCGCGGCCCAGCCGCCGTCGGGATCGACGTGCGCGTACCGGGGCTCGAGCTCGATCGCGCCGTCGTGCATGCGCTCGGCGCGGTAGAGGACGAACGGCACCGCCGCGCCGACGGACGCCCACGCCCCCAGGTCCACGCTCTGCAGGATCCGGTTGTCCACGAAGCTGGCCCGCTGGTGCTCGATCACCCCGCCGCCCATGGCGTTGGCCTCGGAGCCCAGGCCCTCGAGCAGCATGGCCAGGACGCCGTCCTCGCCGTGCTCGGCGAGGAACTCGCGCGGCACCTCCACGTCGAGCCCGTAGGTCTTGCGCGCGAACTCCGAGTACCGCTTCCAGCGCTGCTCGGCCTCGTCCAGGGTGTCCGGGACGGGCTCGGACGGCTGCACGGTGTCGAGCAGCACGACCAGCGCCACCTCGTCGCCGGCGGCCCGCAGCTGGCGCGCCACCTCGACGGCCAGCGCGCCGCCGAAGGACCA
>DUTZ01000507.1 GCA_012841845.1 Actinomycetales bacterium
CGACGGCGGGGTCACCGGGACGACGGGCGGCAGCGGCGAGGGCGGTGGGGGTGGTGACGACGACGAGGTGACCGCCGAGGTCGCCGCGCCCGCCGCCGGGCCTGCGTGCGGGGCGTCCTCGTCGGGCGCGCAGCCGGCGGCGCAGGCGGCCGCCGCCACGAGCACGAGAGGTGTCGCGGCGGCCGGGCGGAGGAGGTGGGGACGCATCGGGCGCAGTCTGCCACGGCGGCGTCGCGTCGAGGAGGATCGGCGGAAAGGGTTGCGCCGAGGCGGCCGTAACGGGATCCTGTGGCCCTGAGGGATCACGGTGCCCGCGGACCGCCCGCGCGCCGCCCCGCCGACAAGGAGTGTGACAGTGTTCGACCTCTCCCAGTTCCAGGCCGTGTGGGACAGCATCTTCCCGACGGTCTTCGGCCCGCTCGCCGCCTCGGTCGACACCCTCGGCGCGTCCGTCGAGGGCCCCTGACCCGAGGGGAGGCGATCCCCGGGGTGCGCGTCACCCCGCCGCGAGCACCTTCCGCAGCGTCCTGACGTTCCGCGTGGTGAGGTGCCGCTTGTTCGCGCGCGCGTCGAGCACCTTCCCGGCAGCCGACGACAGGGTCGAGCCCTTGGCCACCCGCCAGTAGACGCAGCCGGGCCCGGCGGCGACGGCCTCGGTGTCGCCGCCGGTGACCGGCTCCCGCGCGCTCGTCGCCGGGCCCACGGCAGGGTCCACGGCCGCGGCCATCGCCTCGGCGACCCGGGCGGTGACCGACGGGTCGTCGGAGAACACCAGGTAGTCGTGGTGATCGGCGAGACTCTCGAAGGGGTAGGCCGCGACCGCGTCGTCGAGCGCGTCCAGCGCGAGCACCTGGACCACGGCGTCGTAGCCGAAGCGCTCCGCGTAGGCGGCCTCGAGCGCGTCCCGCAGCTCGGGCTCGGGCCGGGCGTCGGTGAGGAGCACGTTCCCCGTCGCCAGGACGGTCCGCACGTCGGCGCAGCCCACGGCCTCGGTGCACGCCGCCAGGTCGGCCATGGCGATCCGGGCGCCCCGGCCCACGTTGATCCCGCGCAGCAGCGCGACCCGGCGGACCGCCGGCCCCCCGCCCGCGCCTGTGCCCGTGCCCGTGTCCGCGACCGTGCCCATGTGTCGATCCTCGCACCGGATCGCGACGGCGCGGGTAGCTTCACGACCATGGCAGTCTCAGTGCAGTCCGTCATCGACATCGAGGCGAGCGTCTCCGAGATCATGGAGGTGCTCGCGGACGTCGAGAGCCTCGTCGACTGGTCCGCCGCGCACCGCGCCGTGGACATCCGTGAGGCCGACGACGACGGGTGGCCCCTCGTCGTCTGGGAGAAGATCTCGCAGTTCGGCGTCTCCGACGAGATGGTCGTGCAGTACGAGTGGTACGACGGCGAGGTCTCCTGGTCGCTCGTGGAGAGCGGCACCCAGAAGATCCAGAACGCCCGCTACACGCTCACCGACAACGGCGACGGCACCACCCACGTCGTCTTCGACCTCGAGGTGGAGCTCAAGATCAAGCTGCCCGGCATGGTGGTCAAGAAGGCGCAGAAGTCCATCGCCGACACCGCCACCACGGGCCTGCGCGACGAGGTCCTGCGCCGACAGGACTGAGCCGGCCGTACCGAACCGGCCGACCTCAGGAGCCGAGCAGATCCAGCGCCGCCCGCACGCCGACCGCCGGGAGCTGCCCCGGCGCCGAGGCCTCGCCGACGGTGGCGAACGTGGCGGCCGAGCCGAAGACCCCGCCACCGATCCGGGTGACCGCGCCGAGCGAACCCATCGCCATGGTGACGAGCGGGATCCCCGCGTCGCGGTGCCGGCGCTCGGTGGCGTCGAGCAGGGTGACGACGTCGGCCGCCGACCGCGGCATGACGGCGATCTTGGCCACGTCCGCGCCGGCGGACTCCATGGCGGCCAGCCGCGCGACGATCTCTCCCCGGGGCGGGGTCCCGTGGAAGTCGTGGTTGGACGCCACCACCGGGGTGCCGTGCGCGTGGGCGGCGGCGATCGCCTCGGCCGCGCGCGGGTGCCGGTACTCCACGTCCACCGCGTCCGCCAGGCC
>DUTZ01000508.1 GCA_012841845.1 Actinomycetales bacterium
CTCCGTCGCCCCCACCACCACCGAGGACACCGGCGCGTCGATGAGTGCCGCCGTCGCCGAGGCCGTCCGCGTGGTCCGCGAGTCCGGGCTGCCGGGCCGGGCGCTGCTCCTCGTCCCGGTCGCCGTGCTGCTCGGCACCGCCTACGGAACGCTGCTCGTGGCCGGGCTGGTCGAGGTCGAGCTGCAGTCCGGCCCGCGCGAACACGCCGGACTCGTGGCCGTCTTCTACGTCATCACCTACCTGGGGATGTCCACGCCGTATGTCATCGCCCTGCTCTCGTCGGCGGGCGGGGCCGCCCCGTGGATCGCCGCCGGGGCGCTCGCCTGCCTCGCGCTGATCCCGCTCACGATCTCCCAGCTGCGCGCCCCGCTCGAGCCCTCGCGGCACTGACGCGGCGGGCCTACGGTGGGTACATGCTGTTCGCCTTCTCCGTCGCCCCCACCACCACCGAGGACACCGGCGCGTCGATGAGTGCCGCCGTCGCCGAGGCCATCCGCGTGGTCCGCGAGTCCGGACTGCCGCACGAGACCACCGCCATGTTCACCACGATCGAGGGCGAGTGGGACGAGGTCATTCCCGTCGTCAAGGCCGCCACCGACGCGGTGCTCGCCGTCTCGCCGCGGGTGAGCCTCGTGCTCAAGGCCGACCTGCGGCCCGGCCGCAACGGCGAGCTGCGGGGCAAGGTCGAACGCGTCGAGCGGCGCCTCGCCGGCGGCGGCGATCGGGCCGGCGGCGAAGGGGCGCGGTAACCGCGACCAACAGCGCTGTCGCCCACCAACAGCGTCCATGCACGGTGTTGGTGGGCGAGAGCGCTGTTGCCCGCCGGGGTCGGATGCCCGCCGGGGTCGGATGCCCGCCGGGGCCGGATGCCCGCGGGCCGGGTGCCCGCCGGGACCTAACCGGTGTTGCGCAGGGCCGTGGCCAGGCCGTTCATCGTGAGCTGGATGCCGGTGCGCACGTCCGGGTCCTCGTCGCCCGCGCGGTAGCGCCGCAGGAGCTCCACCTGCAGCACGTTGAGCGGCTCGAGGTAGGGGAAGCGGTTGCGGACCGAGCGCGCGAGCGCCGGGTTGTCGTGCAACAGCGTCTCCTGCTGGGTGATGGCCAGGACCATCTCGCGGGTGAGCTCGAACTCCTCGGAGATGACCCCGTGGATGCGGCGGCCCACCTCGCCGTCGGGCACCAGTTCGGCGTAGCGGCCGGCCAGGCCCATGTCGGCCTTGGCCATGACCTGCGCGAGGTTGGACAGGGTCGTGCGGAAGAACGGCCAGTCCCGGTGCAGGCGGCGCAGGGTCGCCAGGCGCTCGTCGGGATCGGGCTCCAGCCACTGCCGCAGCGCCGTGCCGACGCCGAACCAGCCCGGCAGCATGACGCGGGACTGCGACCACGAGAGCACCCACGGGATGGCGCGCAGGTCGTCGACGGTCGAGGTCTGCTTGCGGGACGCCGGCCGGGAGCCGATGTTGAGCTCGCCGATCTCGCTGAGCGGGGTGGAGGTGGTGAAGTACTCGATGAACCCTGGGTCGTCGTGCACGAGCGAGGCGTACGCGGCGCGGCCGAGGCGCGCGAGGTCGGCCATCACGGCGTAGGCCTCGTCGGCGCCCTCGCCCAGGCCCTCCACGTCGAGCAGCGAGGCCTCGAGCGTGGCCGCGACCAGCGCCTCGAGGTTGCGCCGCGCGCGGCCGGGCTCGGAGTACTTGGCGGAGATGACCTCGCCCTGCTCGGTGATCCGCAGCGCGCCCTGTACCGCGCCCGGCGGCTGGGCCAGGATCGCGTCGTAGGAGTTGCCGCCGCCCCGGCCCACCGCGCCGCCGCGGCCGTGGAAGAACCGCAGGTGCACGCCGGCGCGGTCGGCCGCCTCGACGAGCGCGAGCTCGGCCTCGTACAGCGCCCAGTTGGCCGCCAGGTAGCCACCGTCCTTGTTGGAGTCGGAGTAGCCGAGCATCACCTCGAGCACGTCGTCCTGCGCCCGGACCAGCGCGCGCACCGCCGGGATCGCCAGCGCGTCGTCGAGGATCCCGGCGCCGGCGGCGAGGTCGTCGATCGTCTCGAGCAGCGGGATGAGCCGCACGCTCGAGCGCGGCTCGTCCGGGTGGCCGGCGAACAGCCCGACCTCCTTGAGCAGCACGGCCGGCTCGAGCAGGTCCGAGACCGACCCGCACATGGACACGATGTAGTGCGGCACCACCTGCGGGCCCAGCAGTTCCACGGCGTCGGCGGCCGCGCGCAGCACCCCCAGCTCCTGGGTGGCCGACTCGCCGAGTTCGGCGCGCGGGCCGAGCAGCGGCCGGTCGTGCGAGAGCTCGCGCAGCAGCAGCTCGACGCGCTCGGGCTCGTCGAGCGCCGCGTAGTCCCCGGCCACCCCGGCCAGCGCGAACAGCTCGCCCAGCAGCTCCTCGTGCGACTCGGAGTTCTGCCGCATGTCCAGCGCCTGCAGGTGGAACCCGAACGAGCGCACCGCCCACCGTAGATCCCGGAGGCGCGGCGACCGCAGGCTGCCGGAACCGGCCGCGTCGAGCGCGGCGTCGATCGTGTCCAGGTCGGCGAGCATCTCCTCGGGCCAGTCGTAGGGCTCGTCGTCGTCCCTCCCGATGGGCCGCCCCGCGGACAGCAGCACCGACGGCGGCAACGACGACCCCGTGGCCCGGGCGCGCGCGGCGAGCCGACGGCGGATCACCCGCACGGCCTGGCGGAACGGCACGTCCTCGCGGGCGGCGGTCTCCTCGGCCTCGGTGTCGGTGAGCGCGTCGGCGAGCGCGGCCAGCGCCGGGTCCACCTCGACGATCCGCGCGGACATGGACAGCTCGCGCTCGAGCAGCCGCAGCTGCTCGGCGTAGTGGCCGTGCAGGAGTTCGGCGGCGCGGCCGGTGGCGAAGCGCACCACGTCGCCGGTGACGTACGGGTTGCCGTCGCGGTCGCCGCCGATCCACGACCCGGGCCGCACCACGGCGCGGTCCGTGCACCCGAGCCGCTCGGCGATCTCGGCGTTGAGCGGTGGGATCACGTCGAGCAGCGTGGCCTCGTGGTACTGCAGCCCGGCCAGGACCTCGTCCTCGATGCGCGGCCGCTCGCTGCGGATGATCGCGGTCTGCCACAGCGTGAGCACCTCGCGGCGCAGGTCGGCCTCTACGGCTGTGATGTCGGCCTCGGTGACGGGGTCGTGGACGCCGGTGCGCAGGGCGTCGCGGCGCCGCATGAGCCGGTGGACGCGGCGGGTCAGCTCGAACACGGTGCGGCGGCGGGTCTCGGTGGGGTGGGCGGTGAGCACGGGGGAGACGCGGGCGGTGCGGCGCACGTCGTCGAGCCGGGTGGGTGACGACGACGAGGACGTCCCCTCGCCGCCGCCCGCGTCCTTGAGGAGGCCCGCCAGGCGCGTCCACGTGGCCTCCAGGTCGCCGTCCGGGGGCGGTTCGCCGGCGGCCGTGTGGATGCGCCGGCGGCGTTCCTGGTGGAGGTCCTCGGCCACGTTGGCCAACAGGGCGAAGAGCGAGAACGCGCGGATCACGGGGATGGCCTCGGCGGCGCTCACCTCGTGGAACAGGGCGGCCACCTCGTCGCGCTCGGCCTCGGAGCGGCGGACGGCGAAGGCGGTGCGGCGAGCCGTCTCCACGAGGTCGAACACGCGCTGTCCGGCCTGCTCGCGGACGGTGTCGCCGAGCAGGGTGCCGAGGAAGCGCACGTCGTCGCGCAGCGGCGCGACGGCCTCCTCGAAGGGGTCGGGCTGGGCGTCGGGGTCGGGGGACTGCGCATCGGTACCGGCCATGGCCGCCAGGGTAGGCGCGGCGTGTGACACGCGCGTGAACCCGCCGCGGCGGGCGCGCGGGCTGCAGGCGGGGCGCCGGAAGACCGGGGTGATCCCTGATGCGGTCCGGCGCGCGGTCGGGGAGACTGGGGTCATGAGCCAGCCGCAGTACGGACACCAGCAGTACGGACAGCAGGGCTACGGACAGCAGCCCGGCACCGCCGGACCCGACGACCGCACCCCCGCGGCGCTCGCCCACGCCTCGAGCCTCATCGCCATGGTCATCTCGGCCGGGTGGCTGTCCTTCGTGGGGCCGCTCGTCATGTGGCTGCTCTACAAGGACCGCAGCCCGTTCGTGCGCCAGGCCGCCGCCGGGTCGTTCAACTTCAACCTCGGCCTGTGGGTGATGAACATCGTGGGGTGGATCCTCATCATCACGATCATCGGCATCCCGGTGGGGATCGTCCTGCTGGTGATCTCCTACCTCGGTCAGATCATCGGCCACATCATCGGCACGGTCCGCGCCACGCGGGGGCTGACCATGAACTACCCGTTCCAGATCCGCGTCCTGCGCTGACTACCCGGGCGCCAGGGCCGTGACGCCGGGCAGGTCCCCGAAACGGGCGGCGGCGTCCGTACTCACGAGGACGCGTCCGGTCTGGGCGGCGTGGGCCGCGATCACGAGATCGTGTGCCCCCCGCGCGCGCCCGGCCCGGTGGGCGTGGGCGATGAGGCGGGCGTGGTGTGCGGCGGTGGCCGTGGTGTAGTCGAGTACCTCGACGGCGTCGACGATCGCGTCCAGGGCTCGCGAGCGCTGTGCGGCCCGCTCCGCCGAATCGGCGAGCTCGATACCCGTGCGGTACTCGGCCACGGTGATCGCGGCGATCGCCAGGTCGTCCTCGTCGAAGGCCCGGCGGGCGAGGGTTCCACGCTCGTAGGCGATGAGCACGCCCGTGTCGAGGATCAGCCTGCGGCCCACGGGTCGGCGTCCTCTCCGAGGGCGGCGATCGCGTCGACGACATCAGAGGCGAAGGCCTCGTCCGGCGGCTCGGTCCCGACGAGTGCCTCGCGGAGCGAGCGGCCGGTGCGCCGGGGCGCCGGCCTGATCTCTGCGATCGGACGGTTCCCACGCGTCACCGTGACGGTCTCCCCTCTCTCGATCGCGTCGAGGAGCTCGGAGAACCGCCGGGAGGCCTCCGTGGCGGTGATCGTACGCATGCCCTCAGGCTATCTGATAATCAGATCTGCGGCCACGTCCGGGCGCCGTCGGCGCAGGTCACACCCCCGCCGGCCGCCGGCCGTGCAGGCGGAACCGGTCGGCCAGCTCCTCGCGCTGCTCGTCGGTCAGGGGCCGGAACTCGTCGTCGTCCTCCCACGCCGCCCCGCCCACCAGGGCGCCGAACCCCCGCACGTACACCTCGCCCGGCTCGGTCCACGAGCCGCGGCGCAGGCTGGGCTTGGCGATCTTGCGGGTGGCGGTGACGGGCATGGCGTCCACGATCCGCACGAAGCGCGGCGACCACTTGGTGCCCATGTCGGGCTGGGTGCGGCAGAACTCGGAAAACGCGGCCGGGTCGAAGGTCGCGCCGGGTTCGAGCTGGATCGCGGCCATCACCTGGTCGCCGGTGCGCGGGTCGGCCACGGGGTACACGGCCACCACGAGCACTCCGGGGAAGCGGTCGAGGATCCGCTCGACGGGGCCGGCGGAGAAGTTCTCCGAGTCCACGCGAATCCGGTCGCCGGAGCGGCCGGCGAAGTAGAAGAAGCCCTCGGCGTCCCGGTAGCCCAGGTCGCCGGAGTGGTAGACGGCGCCGCGGTTGCGCTCGGCGGTGGCCCCGGGGTTGCGGTAGTAGCCCTCGAACATCGCGGCGCCGGTGAGGTTGCAGATCTCGCCGATCGCCTCGGAGGCGTTGGTCAGGCCGCCCTCGGCGTCGAACTCCGCGGGCGGGCACTCGCGGCCGTCGTCGTCGAGGATCGCCACCTGCATGTGGGCGCCGGCCACGCCGAGCGCCCCGGGCGGGGTGCCGTCGGTCCGGCCGATCACCACCGCACCCTCACTACTTCCGTAGGACTCGCTGGGTTTCACGTGGAACCGCCGCTCGAACTCGGCGCGGTCGTGCGCGGAGGCCTCGGTGCCGAAGACGATGCGTAGGGCGGTCTGCGCCTCCTCGGGCCGCTCGGGCTGGGCGAGGACGTAGCTCAGCGACCGGCCCACGTAGTTGACGTACGTCGCGCCGAACCGCAGCACGTCCGGCAGGAACCCGGACGCCGAGAAGCGCCGCCGCATCGCGAACGTGCACCCCACGAACGCCGACGGCGCGAAGGAGGCCATGAGCGCGTTGCCGTGGAACAGCGGCATGGCGCAGTAGGCCACGTCGCTGCGGACCAGGCCGCGGAAGTTGATCGTGCCCAGCATGGCGAGCCGGCCAGTCGAGCACATCACCGCCTTGGGCGCGCCCGTGGAGCCGCTCGTGAAGAGCAGGGCGAGCAGGGTGTGCGGGTCCCGCGCGGCGTCGGCGAGGGCCGGCTCGGCGCCGTGGTGGTCGGTGAGGAGCCGCCGCCACAGCTCGGAGTCGACGTCGTGGAGCGCGGCCAGGCCC
>DUTZ01000509.1 GCA_012841845.1 Actinomycetales bacterium
CCGCCACGGCCGCGTCGACGCCGCCCGGCTCGGAGCCGGCGCCCTGCGCCATGTCGGGCTTGCCTCCTCCGCGGGCGCCGAGCGCCGGAGCGATCGCCTTGACCAGGTCGCCGGCCCGCAGGCCCCGCTCCTGGGCGGCTGCGCTCACGGCGATGACGAAGGGCACCTTGCCGCCCTCGGGCGCGGTGAGGAGGATGACGCCGGCGTCCGAGCCGAGGCGCCCCTTGAGGTCCGAGGCGAGTGTGCGCAGGTCCCCGGCCGGCGTTCCCGGCGCGGAGTGCACGAGCAGGCGGACGCCGCCGAGGTCCTCGGCCCCGGCCAGCAGGTCGCCGGCCCGGGAGGCGAGCTGGGCGGCCCGCAGCGCCTCGAGCTGCTTCTCCGCCTCCCGGAGCTTGGCGGCCAGCGCGGCCACCCGGGCCGGCACCTCGTCGGCCGGCGCCTTGAGCGAGGTCGCCAGGCCCGAGACGAGCGCCCGCTCGCGGGCCTGGTGACGGTAGGCGTCCATGCCCACGTAGGCCTCGACGCGGCGGATGCCCGACCCGACGGACGACTCGCCGAGCAGGCTCACCGGCCCGATCTGCGCCGAGCTGGTGACGTGCGTGCCGCCGCAGAGCTCCATGGAGAACGGACCGCCGATCTCCACCACGCGCACCTGCGAACCGTAGTTCTCCCCGAACAGCGCCATGGCGCCCATCCGCTTGGCCTCGTCGAGGGTCGTCTCGATGGTGTGGACCCCGTAGTCGGCGTCGACGGCGAGGTTGGTCACCTCCTCGACCTGCGCGAGCACGTCCCCGGGGATGCCGCCCGACCAGTTGAAGTCGAAGCGCAGGTAGCCGGGCTTGTTGAGCGAGCCGGCCTGGACGGCCTCCGGGCCGAGGATCTGGCGCAGCGCGGCGTGGACGAGGTGGGTGGCCGAGTGGCCCTGCGTGGCGCCCTTGCGCCACTCCGGGTCGACGGCCGCCGTGACGAGCTGGCCCGCCTCGACCTCGCCTCCGGTGAGCACGCCCTTGTGCACCCAGAGCTTCTTGCCGATCTTCTGCACGTCGTCCACGCGCATCTGGAAGCCGGCGGTGGAGATCATGCCCCGGTCGCCCAGCTGGCCGCCCGACTCCGCGTAGAACGGGGTGTGGTCGAGCACGAACTCGACCTCGTCGCCCTCCCGGGCCACGCGGACGGACTCGCCGCCGGCGACGATCCCGAGGAGCGTGGCCTCGTCGGTGAGCTCGGTGAAGCCGGTGAACCGGGTCTCGCCCGCGTCGAGGAACTCCCGGTACACGGACAGGTCGGCGTGGGCGTGCTTCTTGGCCTGCGAATCGGCCTTGGCGCGCGCCCGCTGCTCCGCCATGAGCGAGCGGAAGCCCTCCTCGTCCACCTGCAGGCCCGCCTCGGCCGCCATCTCGAGCGTGAGGTCGATCGGGAAGCCGTGGGTGTCGTGGAGGGCGAAGGCCTCGTCGCCGGACAGGGTCTGCCGGCCCGCCCCCTTGGCGGCGCCGGCGGCGCGCTCGAAGAGCTGGGTTCCCGACTCGAGGGTCTTGAGGAACGCGGCCTCCTCGGCCACGGCGATCCGCTCGATGCGCTCGTAGCCCGGAAGGGTCTCGGGGTACGACGGGCCCATGGCCTCCCTGACCGTGCTCATGAACTCGGCCATCGTCGGGCCGGCCGCGCCGAGCAGGCGTGCCGAGCGGACGATGCGGCGCAGCAGCCGGCGCAGGATGTAGCCGCGCCCCTCGTTGCCGGGCGTCACGCCGTCCGAGATGAGCATGTAGGCGGTCCGGGCGTGGTCGGCGATCACGCGGAACCGCACGTCCGACGCGCTGTCCGCGCCGTAGGTCGTGCCCGTGAGCCGCTGGGCCGTGTCGATCACGGGGCGCAGCAGGTCCGTCTCGTAGACGTTCTCCACGCCCTGGAGCAGGAACGCGACGCGCTCGACCCCCATGCCGGTGTCGATGTTCTGCTTGGGCAGCGGCCCGAGGATCTCGAACGAGTCCTTGCCCGTCCCCTCCCCGCGCTCGTTCTGCATAAAGACGAGGTTCCAGATCTCGATGTAGCGGTCCTCGTCGGCCTCCGGGCCGCCGTCCGCGCCGTACTCCGGGCCCCGGTCGTAGAAGATCTCCGAGCACGGGCCGCACGGGCCGGGCACGCCCATCGACCAGTAGTTGTCGGCCATCCCGCGGCGCTGGATGCGCTCCTCCGGCACGCCCACGACGTCCCGCCAGATGCCGAAGGCCTCGTCGTCGTCGAGGTACACGGTGACCCACAGCAACGCCGGGTCGATCCCGTACCCACCGTCCTCCACCGACCCCGTGAGCAGCGACCACGCGTGGCGGATCGCGCCCTCCTTGAAGTAGTCGCCGAAGGAGAAGTTGCCCGCCATCTGGAAGAAGGTGTTGTGGCGGGTGGTGATGCCCACCTCCTCGATGTCGAGGGTGCGCACGCACTTCTGGATGGAGGTGGCCGTGGCGTACTCGGGCGTCTCCTGCCCCAGGAAGTACGGCTTGAACGGCACCATGCCGGCGTTGACGAACAGCAGGTTGGGATCGTCCAGGACGAGCGACGCGCTGGGGATCTCGGCGTGGCCGGCCTTGACGAAGTGGTCGAGGAAGCGGCGCCGGATCTCATGGGTCTGCACTGGAGGGCCTCACTGGTCTGCTGCGGAGGGTATCGGACGGTGTTCCAGACTACCGCCGGGCCGGCGCCACCCGGAGATCCGGTGCCGCGGGCGGGAACGGCGGAGGGGCCACGACCGGGTGGTCGTGGCCCCTCCTGCCGGGCGCGGTCGGCGATGCGGCCCCGGGTCAGCGCGGCATCGGCGGGAGCGTGACGCCGATGTTCTCCGCGGCGATGAAGGCCTCGGGCGGCAGCATGCCCATGCTGTGCGCGGCGGTGCCCCAGAAGGCAACGGACGTACCGAGGCTGACGGCGGTGCCGACGAGGTAGGCGATGATCTCCACGGGATTCTCCTGTCCTGAGGTGGCGCGCCCCGACCGGACGCGCTCACGTCGGATTCTGGCAGCGGCAGGGAGGCCTGTCCCCGACTCAGCGACAATCGGGGAAGAATTCCTTCATTCTCCACCCCTGATGATCCCCCTGAGCTTGGCCACCCGAGTGGACAGCTCGCGCTCGTGCCCGTGCCCGCTCGGCGCGTAGTAGTCGCGCCCCACCAGCTCGTCCGGCGGGTACTGCTGCCGCACCACGCCGGCCGGGGCGTCGTGGGCGTACCGGTAACCCACCCCGTTGCCCAGCCCCTTGGCGCCCGCGTAGTGGCCGTCGCGCAGATGCTTGGGCACCTGACCGACCCCGCCGCCGCGCACGTCGGCCATCGCCGCGTCGATCGCGGCGATCACCGCGTTGGACTTGGGGGCGGTGGCCAGGTGGACGGTGGCCTGGGCCAGCGCGAGGCGGCACTCGGGCATGCCGACCTTCTGCACGATCTCCGCCGCCGCGCTCGCGGCGAGCAACGCGGTGGGGTCCGCCATCCCGATGTCCTCGCTCGCGTGCACCATGAGCCGGCGGGCGATGAACCGGGGGTCCTCCCCCGCCACGAGCATCCGCGCCAGGTAGTGGAGGGCGGCGTCGACGTCGGACCCGCGGATCGATTTGATGAACGCACTCGTCACGTCGTAGTGCTGGTCTCCGTCGCGGTCGTAGCGCACCGGCGCGGCGTCGAGGCTGAGCTCGACGATCTCCGGCGTGACCACCCCCTCCTCCGCGGCCCCGGCCGCCGCCTCGAGGATCGTCAGGCTGCGTCGGGCGTCGCCGCCGGCGAGCCGGATGATGTCCGCCACCGCCTCGTCGGTGACCTCGACCCCGCCGGACAGCCCCCGCTCGTCCGCCACGGCGCGCCGGACGACCTCCGCCACCCCGGCGTCGTCGAGCCCGTGGAGCTCGGCGATGAGCGACCGGCTGAGCAGCGGGGCGATCACCGAGAAGTGCGGGTTCTCCGTGGTGGCGGCCACGAGCAGCACGATCCCGTTCTCCACGGCCGCGAGCAGGGCGTCCTGCTGGCTCTTGGAGAACCGGTGCACCTCGTCGATGAACAGGACCGTGCGCTGACCGTGGACCTGCCGGGTGCGCGCGTCCTCGATCACCGCGCGGACGTCCTTGACGCCGGCACTCAGGGCGGACAGGGACACGAAGTGCCGGCCCGACGAGCTCGCGACCAGGTTGGCCAGCGTCGTCTTACCCGTCCCCGGCGGACCGTAGAGGACGACCGACGACCCGCCCCGGCCCTCCACCAGGCGCCGCAACGGCGAGTTGGGCCGCAGGAGGTGCTCCTGGCCGATCACCTCGTCCAGGGTGCGCGGCCGCATCCGGACCGCGAGCGGAGCCGAGGGGTCGACCGGACCGGCCGCGGGCGGGGCGGGTGCGGCGTCCCCGGCGGCGAATAATCCGGCGTCCTCGGTCACGTCCCCAGGCTACCGAGGGCCTCCGACAGGAGCCCCGGTGAACTTCTGGCGACGAACCCGACCGAATCCTTGTGCCCCGCGTGCGAACCGGGTTGAGTTGATGGACGACTGTCCCGAACTACCGGGACCGCCCCCTCGACCAGGAGTCCCCTCGCATGTGCACGTCCGGCAACGCCAGCCACCGTCCTACCACGATCACCCGCCGGGAGGCCCTCGCGGGTGCCGGGCTCCTGGCCGCGGTGGGTGCCACCGTCCTCGCCGACCCGGCCCCGGTCTGGGCGTCGCCGGTCCGGCCCGTGGCCGACGACCTCGACGTCTACGTGATCGTCACCGACGGGATGCGGCCCGACGAGCTCAATCCCGTCCAGGCCCCGACCCTGCACCGCTGGGCCGCCGAGGGCACCCGCTACTCCCAGGCCTCGTCGATCATGATCGCCGAGACCCTGCCCAACCACGCGGCGATGGTCACCGGCGTTCTGCCCGCCCGCAACGGCGTGCCCTCGAACTCCATCTGGGACCACGCGGTCGGTGACGAGCGCACCCTCGACCGGCCCGACGATCTGCGCGCACCGACGGTCCTCGACCGCATCCGCACCGAGGCCGGGCTCACCACCGCGAGCGTGCTGAGCAAGGACTACCTCCACGGGCTGTTCGGTGGCCGGGCGAGCGTCCAGTGGGCCCCGTTCCCGCTCGTGCCGATCACCGATCACTCGCTCGACTGGTTCACGATCGAGGCGCTCAAACAGACCGTCACCGACCACTCCCCCCGGTTCACCTTCGTCAACCTCGGCGACATGGACAGGTTCGGGCACATGGACCTGTCCGGCACGTCGTTGCGACTCGCCCGCAACCAGGCGGTCTACAACTCCGACCACAAGCTGTGGGAGTTCGAGCAGTTCCTCCGCTCGACCGGCCGGTGGGACCGCTCGGTCCTCATCGTGCTGGCCGACCACGGCATGGACTGGTCCGAGCCGATGAGCCTCATCAGCGCCGCCGGCGCCATCGACGCCGACCCGGCGATCCGCGGCCGGTTCGGGGTGGCCCAGAACGGCGGCGCCGACACCTTCGCCTACCTCGGGCCCGCGCACGAGCGCGACGCCTCGCTGCGCCGGCTGCGCGAGGTCGTGGGCGGCCTGCCCGGCGTCAACCGGCTGTACGACCCGGCCGAGCTCCACCTCGGGGACCGCGCGGGCGATCTCATCGCCACCTGCCACCCCGGCTGGCGGTTCTCCGACCCCACGCCGTTGTCCAACCCGATCCCCGGCAACCACGGGCACGAGGTCACCCTCGGCATCCCGTTCTTCGTGGGCGGCGGCCACCGGATCATCCGGCGCGGCCAGGTCGTCGACCGCCCGGTGTGGACGGTCGACGTGGGCTCGACGGTCGCCCGGCTCTTCGGCCTCGACCACCGGTCGATGGACGGTGCCCCCGCGCTCGAAGCGTTCCACCTCTAGCGCCGGGCACGGACCCCGGTGCCGGCGCGGGCTGCCCGGCCCGACCGGGGCCGCGGGCGGTCCCGGGCAGGTCGTGATCAGGCCTGCGGGGCCGCCACGCCGTCGCCGTCGGCCGCACCGGCCGGGGCGGTGGCGCCCCGCTGGACCGGCTTGGCGTCGATGCCCGACTCCTTGCGCTGCTCCGGCGTGATCGGCGCGGGGGCGTCCGTGAGCGGGTCGACTCCGCCGCCCGACTTGGGGAACGCGATGACGTCGCGGATCGAGTCGGTCTTGGCGAGCAGCGCCACGATCCGGTCCCAGCCGAAGGCGATGCCGCCGTGCGGCGGGGCGCCGAAGGCGAAGGCGTCCAGCAGGAAGCCGAACTTCTCCTGCGCCTCCTCGTGGGAGATGCCCATCACCGCGAACACCCGCTCCTGGACGTCCTTGCGGTGGATACGGATCGACCCGCCGCCGATCTCGTTGCCGTTGCACACGATGTCGTAGGCGTACGCCAGCGCGGAGCCGGGGTCGGTGTCGAAGGTGTCCAGGTGCTCGGGCCGGGGCGAGGTGAAGGCGTGGTGCACGGCGGTCCACGCGCCGGAACCCACGGCCACGTCGCCGGCGGCGGTGGCCTCGTCGGCCGGCTCGAACATCGGGGCGTCGACGACCCACGTGAACGCCCACGCGTCCGGATCGATGAGCCCCAGCTTCTCGGCGATCTCGCCGCGGGCCGCGCCCAGGAGCGCGCGGGTGGTCTTGACCGGACCGGCGCCGAAGAAGACGCAGTCCCCCGGCTCGGCGCCGACGTGCGCGGCGATCCCGGCGCGCTCGGCGTCGGACAGGTTCTTGGCCACGGGACCGCCGAGCTCGCCGTCCTCCCCCACGAGGATGTAGGCGAGCCCCTTGGCGCCGCGCTGCTTGGCCCACTCCTGCCAGGCGTCGAGCTGGCGGCGCGGCTGGGAGGCGCCGCCCTTCATGACGACGGCGCCGACGTACGGCGCCTGGAACACGCGGAAGGGGGTGTCCGCGAAGAATTCGGTGCACTCGACCAGCTCGATGTCGAACCGCAGGTCGGGCTTGTCGGAGCCGAAGCGACGCATCGCCTCGTCGTAGGTCATCCGCGGGATCGGGGTGGTGATCTCGTACCCGGCGGTGGCCCAGACGCCGGCGAGGATCTCCTCGGCCAGCGAGATCACGTCGTCCTGGTCGACGAAGCTCATCTCCACGTCGAGCTGGGTGAACTCGGGCTGGCGGTCGGCGCGGAAGTCCTCGTCCCGGTAGCAGCGGGCGATCTGGTAGTACCGCTCCATGCCCGCCACCATGAGCAGCTGTTTGAACAGCTGCGGCGACTGGGGCAGCGCGTAGAAGGTGCCCGGCTGCAGGCGCGCGGGCACGAGGAAGTCGCGGGCGCCCTCGGGGGTGGACCGCGTGAGGGTCGGGGTCTCGATCTCCACGAACTCGTGCCGGTCGAGCACCGCACGGGCGGCGGCGTTGACCTTGGACCGCAGGCGGAGCGCGGCCCCGGGCCCCTCGCGGCGCAGGTCGAGGTAGCGGTGGCGCAGGCGCGCCTCCTCGCCCACCTCGTCGTCGAGCTGGAACGGCAGCGCCGCGGCCTCGCCGAGCACCTCGAAGGACGTCACGTCGAGCTCGACCTCGCCCGAGGCGAGGTTCGGGTTCTCCGAGCCCTCGGGCCGGCGGTCCACGGTGCCGGTGACGGCCACGCAGAACTCGTTGCGCAGCCGGTGGGCGCGCTCGGCCACGTCCTCGGAGCGGAACACCACCTGGCACACGCCGGTGGAGTCGCGAAGGTCCACGAAGATCACGCCGCCGTGGTCCCGGCGGCGCGCGACCCAACCGGCCAGGGTGACGGTGGCTCCGGCGTCGGTGGCTCGGAGCTGGCCGGCGGAATGGGTGCGCAGCACTGCGGTGGTCCTCTCGATGGGGTGACGGCGAAGGTGGATCGTGCGGTGATCGTCGCTCAGTCTACGACCCCCGCCGGATTCGCCCCGGATGGGTCGCACCGCCCTGAGCGCCCGCTTAGAGTATCCCCGTGACGATGCGGGGTCCCCCGCCCGGGATGACCCCGGGCTCCCCGGCGGCGAAGGGTGGATGGCCATGACCTTCCGTAAGGATGCCGACCTCTCGGGTGGGTCCGTCTCCGGCGGACGCGGTGGCGGCCGGCGCGGAATGGCGGTCGGCGGCGGCGTCGGCGGCATCGTCGTCGTCCTGGTGGCCCTCTTCCTGGGCGTGGACCCCGGCCAGCTCGGCCTGGACACCGGCGGTGGCCAGGGTGATCCCCAGTCCCAGAGCCGGATCGACCAGCGGCTCGAGGAGTGCACGGGCGAGATGGCCAACACCGACACGATCTGCCGGATCAAGGCCACCACGATCAGCCTCGAGGACGTGTGGGGGCAGCAGCTCCCCCAGCAGACCGGAATGGCGTGGGAGCAGCCGCACACCACCATCTTCGAGGGCTCGGTGAGCACCGCGTGCGGCGCGGCCTCGTCGGACGTCGGTCCGTTCTACTGCCCGGCCGACCAGGACGTCTACATGGACCCGTCGTTCTTCGACCAGGTGCTCGCCGGTCAGCTCGGCGGCTCCGACGATCTCGTCGCCACGAGCTACGTGGTGGCGCACGAGTTCGGCCACCATCTCCAGAACATGTTCGGCGATCTGCGCCGCTCTCAGCAGGACCCGCAGGGCCCGTCCTCGGGAGCCGTCCGCGTGGAGCTCCAAGCCGACTGCTACGCCGGCATCTGGTTCCACTACGCCACCACCACCCCGGCCCGCGGATCGCAGGAGCCACTGGTCGAGAGCCTGACCGAGCAGCACATCGACGCGATCATCCAGACCGCCGAGGCGATCGGCGACGATCACATCCAGAAGGCCAGCGGCACCCGCGTGGACCCCAGCTCGTGGACGCACGGGTCGTCCCAGATGCGCCGGCACTGGCTGGTGACCGGCTACGAGCAGGGCACCGTCGAGGCCTGCGACACCTTCCGCGCCCAGCTCTGACGCGACGTCCGGACGCCGGGTGCCCGCCGCGGATCAGGCGTCGAGCAGACCCCGCACGTGCTCGAGCGCGGAGTCGAGCGGCACCGGGTGCTGCTCGCCGGTCGCCATGGTCTTGACGACGACCGTGCCGGCGGCCAGTTCCTCCTCGCCGACGACGAGGGTCACGGCCGCGCCGGACCTGTCGGCCGCCTTGAAGGCCCCCTTCATGCCGCGGTCGCCGTAGGCCATGTCGGCACGGAGGCCGGCGCGCCGGAATCCCGCCAGCACGGGGACGAGCGCCGACCTGGCGGCCGCGCCCAGCCCC
Source organism: Actinomycetales bacterium (assembly GCA_012841845.1). Taxonomy (GTDB): domain Bacteria; phylum Actinomycetota; class Actinomycetes; order Mycobacteriales; family Mycobacteriaceae; genus Dietzia. The sequence continues at coordinate 9,159 of DUTZ01000509.1, forward strand.
ACGCCGTAGACGTCCACGCGGCCGCCGGCGGCGGGGTCGATCCCCTCGGCCCCGAGCGCGAGCATGGTGCGGTCCACGCCGATGCCGAAGCCGATCCCCGACAGCGCCTGCCCGCCGAGCTGCTCCATGAGCCCGTCGTAGCGGCCGCCGCCGCCGATCCCCGACTGGGCGCCGAGGCCGTCGTGGACGAACTCGAACGTCGTCTTGGTGTAGTAGTCCAGCCCCCGCACCATGCGGGGGTTGATCTCGTAGGGCACCCCGAGCGCGTCGAGGTGCGCCCGCACGGCCGCGAAGTGCTCGGCGCTCGCGTCGGAGAGGTGGTCGAGCATGAGCGGCGCGTCGGCGAGCTGCTCCCGGACCTCGGGCCGCTTGTCGTCCAGGACACGCAGCGGGTTGAGGCGGGCCCGCTCGCGGGTGGCCTCGTCGAGGTCGAGCCCGGCGAGGAACTCCTGCAGCCGCTCACGGTAGGCGGGGCGACACTCGTCGTCACCCAGGGAGGTGAGCTCCAGGCGGAACCCGGTGAGGCCGAGCGACCGGAACGCCTCGTCCGCCACGGCGATCACCTCGGCGTCGAGCGCCGGGTCATCGACGCCGATCGCCTCGATCCCCACCTGCTGGAGCTGTCGGTACCGGCCGGCCTGGGGGCGCTCGTAGCGGAAGAACGGGCCCGCGTAGCAGAGCTTGACCGGCAGCTGCCCGCGATCGAGGCCGTGCTCGATGACCGCGCGCATCACTCCGGCCGTGCCCTCCGGGCGCAGGGTGACGCTCCGGCCGCCGCGGTCGGCGAACGTGTACATCTCCTTGGAGACGACGTCGGTCGACTCCCCCACCCCGCGCGCGAACAGCGCGGTGTCCTCGAAGACCGGCAGCTCGATGTGCCCGTAGCCGGCGTTGCGGGCGGCGGACGTGATGGCCTCGCGGACGGCGACGAACGCCGCCGAGGTCGGCGGTGCGTAGTCGGGCACCCCCTTGGGGGCCTTGAGGGCGGTCTTCTTCTGGCTGCCGGTCACGGGTTACTCGGGTCCTCGCTGGTCGGGGTGGCTGGGCGCCGGCTCAGAGGCCGCGCAGGAAGGGGTTGGCGCGACGCTCGCGGCCGATCGTGGTGCTGGGGCCGTGCCCGGGCAGGACCACCGCGTCGTCGTCGAGCACGAGGAACTTCTTGGCGATGGACTGCAGCAGCACCTCGTGATCGCCGCCCGGCAGGTCGCTGCGGCCCACACCGTCCTGGAACAGCACGTCGCCGCCGATCACCACCTCCCGCGGCCCCTCCTCGGTCTCGACCGTCGTGCGGAACGAGACCGAGCCGACGCTGTGGCCGGGCACGTGGTCCACGTCGAAGGTCATGGTGCCGAAGGTGAGGCGGTCGCCGTCGAACACCTCGACCACCTCGGCCGGTTCCACGAAGGTGTGGCCCTTGAGCATGGCCGCCAGGTCGAGGGAGAGCGCCTTGGCAGGCTCGGAGAGCATCTCGCGGTCGTCGGGATGGATGTAGGCCGGCACCCGGTAGTGGTCGGCCACCTGCTGGGCGTTCCAGATGTGGTCGAGGTGCCCGTGGGTGAGCAGCACCGCCCTGGGGCGCAGGCCCGCCTCCGAGACCTGCCGACGGACCAACTCCTCGGAGTCCTGGCCCGGGTCCACGATCACGCAGTCCCCCGCGTCGTCCGAGACGATGTAGCAGTTGGTCTGGAACATCCCCGCGGGGAATCCGACGATCCGCACGTGCTGCTCTCCCTTCGTGGTTCTCCCCCACCCCGACCGACCGGGCCAACACCCGCGATCACCGGAGTGGTGTCCGTCGCTCTCAGGCCGACCTGGTAGACAAGGGTCCTGTGCTGGACTCGCATGGGTCCGGCTGACCGTTCCAGCCTAGTCCAGGGACCCAGGAGGGCCAGTGTCCACCAACCAGGAACGCCGCGCGGAGGCCCGGCAGCGCCTGCGTGAGCAGATGGAGGCCCAGGCCAGGCGCGAGAAGCAGCTCAAGATCGCCGCGGCGAGCACCGTCGCGATCCTGCTCCTCGGCCTGGTCGGCGTGGTCGTGTGGAACAAGCAGCAGGAGGCGCGCGCCGAGCAGCACGCCGCCGACTGGCTCACCTGCGAGTATCCCGAGGCCCCCAACGAGACACCCGAGAAGATCACGGGAGCTCAGGCCGAGGAGCTCATCGCCTCGGGCCAGGCCGACCAGGAGCAGATCGACGACTACAACAAGGACGTCGACGAGGCCCTCGCGGCCAAGGACAAGGAGAAGATCGTCGCCGCCCCGGAGGGCGAGCAGCCGAGACGCGGCACGGCCGAGGTCGTGCTGTCGCTCGACTCGGGCGACGTCCCGATCACGCTCGACCGGTCCAAGGCTCCCTGCAACGTCTCGAGCATGGTCAACCTCATCGAGTCCGGGTACCTCGACGACAACACCTGCCACCGACTCGCCGTGGCGAAGGGCGACGAGGGGTTGTCGGTCCTGCAGTGCGGCGACCCCACCGGGACGGGCGCGTTCGGCCCGGGCTACACGGTGGTCGACGAGCCTCCGGCCGATCTCCCGGTGAGCCAGGACGGTTCCGGGATGAGCGTCTACCCGCGCGGGACCGTCGCGATCGCCAATACCGGCCAGCCCGACAGCGGCGGAGGGCAGTTCTTCCTCGTCTACAAGGACTCCACCCTCCCGCCGAACTACGCGGTCGTCGGCAACATCGCCGAGGAGGGCCTCACGGTGATCGAGGCCCTGGCCGAGAACGTGCCGGACAACAGCGACAAGCAACCCCAGGACCAGAAGCCGCGCCGGCCGATCGCGATCGAGAAGGCGACCGTCCTCTCCCAGGACGGCCTACCCGAGTCCTGACCTCGCCCGGCCCCTCGCCCCGTCCCCCACGTGGGGGGCGGGGCGACGGCGCATCAGCTGGAGGTGACCCGGTTGACGTCGAAGACGCCCTCGACCCGGCGGACCGCGCTCAGGACGTGCCCCAGGTGCTTGGGGTCGGCCATCTCGAACGTGAACCGCGAGACCGCCACCCGGTCGTCGCCGGTGGTCTGCACGGACGCCGAGAGGATGTTGACCTTCTCGTCGGCCAGGACCTTGGTGACGTCCGAGAGCAGGCGGTGACGGTCGAGGGCCTCGACCTGGATCGCCACGAGGAACACCGACCCCGGCTGCGGCGCCCACTCCACCTTGACGAGTCGTTCCGACTCCCGCCGCAGCGCCGAGGCGTTGGAGCAGTCGGTCCGGTGCACGCTCACGGCCCCGCCGCGGGTGATGAACCCCAGGATCTCGTCGCCGGGCACCGGCGTGCAGCAGCGCGCGAGCTTGGCGTGCACGTCCGGCACGCCGCCCACGAGGACGCCGGCGCCGGGCGACGGGGCCCGCGGCGTCACGGTCTTGTCGCGTGACCGGGAGGCGATCTCCTCGGTGACCTCGTCGACCCCGCCGTAGGCGGCGATGAGGCGTCCCACGACGTGCTTGGCCGAGACGTGGTTCTCGCCGATCGCCGTGTACAGGGCGGTGACGTCGGAGAATCCGAGCTCGCCGGCGACGGACGCGAGGGACTCGTTGGAGAACACCCGGTGGACGGGGACGCCGCCGCGGCGGACCTCGCGGGTGATGAGGTCCTTGCCCCGCTCGAGGGCCTCCTCGCGACGCTCCTTGGCGAACCACTGCCGGATCGAGCTCTTGGCGCGGCCGGAGACCACGAACTTCTGCCAGTCCAGGCTCGGGCCGGCATTGGGGTCCTTGGAGGTGAACACCTCCACCACCTCGCCGTTCTCGAGCGGGCGCTCGAGCGCGACGAGCTTGCCGTTGACCCGCGCCCCGATGCACCGGTGGCCCACCTCGGTGTGGACGGCGTAGGCGAAGTCGACGGGGGTGGCGCCGACGGGCAGGTTGATGACGTCGCCCTTGGGGGTGAAGACGAAGATCTGCTTGCTCGTCATCTCGAACCGCAGCGAGTCGAGGAATTCCCCCGGGTCGGCGGCTTCCCGCTGCCACGAGAGCAGTTGGCGCATCCACGCCATCTCGTCGACCTCGGCCACGTCCCCGCCGTGTCGGCCCCGGGTCTCCTTGTACCGCCAGTGCGCCGCGATGCCGTACTCGGCGTTGCGGTGCATCTCGTGGGTGCGGATCTGGATCTCGAGCGGCTTGCCGTCGGGACCGATCACGGTGGTGTGCAGCGACTGGTAGACGCCGAACTTGGGCTGGGCGATGTAGTCCTTGAACCGGCCGGGCATCGGCTGCCACAGCGAGTGCACCACCCCGATGGCGGCGTAGCAGTCGCGGACGTCGTCACACAACACGCGGATTCCCACCAGGTCGTGGATCTCGTCGAACTCGCGGCCCCGGACCATCATCTTCTGGTAGATCGACCAGTAGTGCTTGGGACGCCCCTCGACGGTGGCCTGGATGTGCGCCTTCTCCAGGTCGGCGCGCACCATCGTCGTCACCCTGCCCAGGTAGACGTCGCGGCTCGGCGCCCGGTCCGCCACCAGCCGCACGATCTCCTGGTACTTCTTGGGCTGCAGGATCGCGAACGCCAGGTCCTCGAGCTCCCACTTGACCGTGGCCATCCCGAGCCGGTGCGCGAGCGGGGCGATCACCTCGAGCGTCTCGCGGGCCTTCTTGACCTGCTTCTGCGGAGGCAGGAACCGCATCGTGCGCATGTTGTGGAGGCGGTCGGCCACCTTGATCACCAGAACCCGCGGGTCGTGGGCCATGGCGATGATCATCTTGCGGATCGTCTCGGCCTCGGCGGCCTCGCCGAACTGCACCTTGTCGAGCTTGGTGACCCCGTCGACGAGGTGCGCGACCTCCCGGCCGAAGTCGCCGGCGAGGGTCTCCAGCGAGTAGTCCGTGTCCTCCACCGTGTCGTGCAGGAGCGCCGCGACGAGGGTCGTGGTGTCCATGCCCATCTCGGCACAGATGGTCGCCACGGCGAGCGGATGGGTGATATACGGGTCCCCGGACTTGCGGAACACCCCCTCGTGCTGCCGCTCCGCGAGCGAGTAGGCGCGGGAGAGCAGGCCGACGTCGGCCTTGGGGTGGTGGATGCGGTGCACGCGGACCAGCGGTTCGAGCACGGCCGGCGTCGAGGCCACCGTGAGGCCGGAGGTGAGCCGACGTGCCCAGCGCGCACGGACCCGACGACTCACCGACGGCCGGGTGCCGGGGATGAGGGGCAGCGGCTGGGTGGTGGGCTGCTTCTCCGGCGGCGCCGAGCCGGCGTCGTTCGCCGCCTGACGTCCGCGGCCCGCGTCTCCGCCGGGATCCTGCCGTTGGGTCATGGCGGCTCCTCCCTGTGGGTCCCGGCCGTCGGCGGGGGGCTCCGCCGCCGTCAGGCGGTCGCCGTCACGCCACCGTCAGGCAGGTCAGCGGTGTGCCGGTCAGTCTATCCCGGCCGCCGAGTCCGGGGACCTCCAGGACCACGGACAGCCCCGCGACGGTCGCGCCGCAGTCCTCCAGCAGGCCCACGGCCGCGCCGAGGGTGCCGCCGGTCGCCAGGACGTCGTCGACCACCAGCACCCGGCTCCCGGTGAGGTCGAGCCCGTCGGCGGGCAGTTCGAGCGTGGCCGCGCCGTACTCCAGTTCGTAGGAGCGCGAGTGCACCGGCGGGGGCAGCTTGCCGGCCTTACGGATGGCGAGGACGCCGGTGTGCAGCCGCATGGCGACCGCACCGGCGAGGAGGAACCCGCGGGCGTCGAGCCCGGCCACGTAGTCGACCTCGCCGGGCCCGAGACCGGCGGACAGGCCCTCGACGACGGCGCCGAAGCCCTCCGGGTCGGCGAGAACCGGCGTGAGGTCGCAGAACTCGACCCCCTCGGAGGGGAAGTCCTGTACGCGGCGCATGAGCCGCTCGACCGCCGAGCTGATGGTGGGTGCCACGTCGGTCATGCCGTCGCCCCCGCCCGCTCGCGCCGCGCGAGGACCTTGGCGTTGTGCTCCCGGACCTCGGCCCGGCGCTCCTTGAGCGTGACGAGCAGCGGGGTGGCGAGGAACACCGACGAGAACGTGCCGGTCACGATGCCGACCATCTGGACCAGCGCGAGGTCCTTGAGGGTTCCGACGCCGAGGATCCACACGGCGATCACGACGAGCGCCAGCAGGGGCAGCAGCCCGATGATCGTGGTGTGGATGGACCGCATGAGGGTCTGGTTGACGCCGAGGTTGGCCTCCTCCGCGTACGTGCTGCGGGTGGTGTGCCTGATCCCCCGCGTGTTCTCCTCGACCTTGTCGAACACCACCACCGTGTCGTACAGCGAGAAGCCGAGGATGGTGAGCAGGCCGATGACGGTGGCCGGCGTGACCTCGAACCCGACGAGCGAGTAGATGCCGGCCGTGGAGATCACGTCGAACAGCAGGGCGACGATCGCCGCCACCGACATGTCGAACTCGAACCGGAAGGCGATGTAGACAAAGACGACGGCGAGGAAGACCGCGAGGGCGATGAGCGCCTTCTGGGTGACCTGGCCACCCCAGCTCTCACTGCGGGCCGAGTCGCCGATCGCCTCGACGGTCGGCTCCCCGGTGGCACCGACGGGTTGGAACTCCTCGAACAGCGCCTGCTTGGTCTCGCGGATCTCGTCGCTCGTGAGGAACCGGGTCTCCACCTCGACTACCCGCGCGGCGCCGGCGCCGACGATCTGGACCATCTGGGGCTCCTCGCCCAGCGACTCCTCGACGACCACGGCGACGCGGTCCTTGTCGATGTCCCCCGCCGGCATGGTGAGCTTGGTGCCGCCGGTGAAGTCGATGCCGAAGCTGAAGCCGCGCAGCAGGATGCTGGCCAGGCAGATCGCCACGATCGCCGTGGTGAGGATGTAGAAGCGCCGCCGGTTCTGGACGATCCGGAAGGCGCCGGTGCCGGTGTAGAGCCGGGTGAACAGGCTCTCCGAGGCGGGCGTCGCGTCGTCCGCGGGGGCCGTGGTGGTGCCCGGGGCGCTCATCGGTTCTCCTCCTCGTCGGAGCGGGTGTCGTCGACGTCGTCGGCCTCCGCGGCGGGGCCGTCCTCACGCCTCGGCAGCGTGAGGGTCGGGGCGGCCGGAGCCCCGGCCTGCCCCGGCCCGCGGACCTCGGCGGTGACCCCGCGGCGGCCCTTCTCTCCGGAGCCCTTCTCGCCGGCCTCCTTGGCCCGCTGCTGCTCGAGTCGTCGCTGCTCGGCGGCCACGGCCCGCAGCGACTCCATCCGCCCCATGCCGTTGGCGGACGGCTTGGCGAACAGTGCCTTGGTGGAGGCGAGGTAGACGAACGGCCAGGTGACGGTGAAGGCCACGAGGACGTCCATGACCGTGGTGAGGCCGAGGGTGAAGGCGAAGCCGCGGACCTCGCCGCTGGCGAGCCAGTAGAGGACGACGGCGCCGATGAGGCTCACCATGTTGCCGGTGACGATGGTGCGGCTCGCGCTCTTCCACGCCCGTGGCACCGCGGATCTGAAGCGGTGCCCGTCGCGGAGTTCGTCCTTGATGCGCTCGAAGAACACGACGTAGGAGTCGGCGGTCATGCCGATGCCGATGACGAGGCCGGCGATACCGGCGAGGTCGAGGCTGTAGTCGACGGTGTAGCCGAGGAACACGAGCATCACATAGGTGAGCAGGAACGAGAGCACCAGCGAGATGAACGCGAGGACGCCGAGCAGCCGGTAGTACAGCACCGAGTAGGCCAGCACCAGCAGGAAGCCGATCGCCCCGGCCAATAGCCCGGCCTCGAGGGAGGCCAGGCCGAGGGAGGCGGGCACGTTGTCGACGTTGGGGTCCTCGAACGAGATGGGCAGCGCGCCGTAGCGCAGGTTCGCCGCGAGGGACTGGGCCTCGTCCGGGGTGAACTCGCCGGTGATGGAGGTGGCAGACCCGACCGGGGTGACGCCCTGGACGACGGGCGCGCTGATCACGGCACCGTCGAGCAGGATGGCGATCTGTCGCTGCAGGTTCTCCTGGGTCAGGCGCGACCAGGTGGCGCTGCCCTCCTGGCCGGGGCCGGCGTTGAAGCGGAACGAGACCTCGTTGCGGCCCTGCTGCTGGTTGAAGCCCGAGCTGACGGAGTCCTTGACGATCTGCTGGCCGTCGAGCCGCACGCCGTCCTCGGGCTGGCCGTTGAGCAACGGGACCGGACCGAGGACGTACTTACCGCCCTCGCCGCACGCGATGAGCGCCTGCGAGGGGTCGTCGAACCCGGCCAGGACGTCCCGCTCGGGACAGCGGAAGGCCGGCAGCGCCTCGACGAGCTCCTCCGGGTCGCCCTGCCGCTCCTCCCGGGCCTCCTCGACCTCCCTCGCGACGGCCTCGCGGTCGCCCTTCGCCGCGGGGACCGGTTCGAGGTCGTCGGGGGCGACGGGCTGGAACTGGACGACGGGGCGGATGGTCAGCTGCGAGGTCGTACCGAGGTCGCGGGCCTGGCTGGAGTCCTCGCCGGGCACCGTGAGGACGATGTTGCTGCCCTCGATGACCACCGTGGTGCCGGCCACGCCGAGACCGTCCACGCGGTCGCGGATGATCTCCTGCGCGAGTCGGAGATCGGCCTCGTCCGGCTGCCCCTTGGGGATCAGCGTGACGCGGGTACCGCCCTGCAGGTCGATGCCGAGCTTCGGGGCCAGGCCCCGGTCGGCCACCGCGAACGCGGCGAGGAAGAGGACGGCGAAGACCAGGACGAAGGCGGACAGCAGGGTCCACGGCTTGGGGCGCGCGTCGGCGCCTCGCGTGCGGACTGGGGACACAGGCGGATCTCTCTCGGGGCGTCGTCTGGGTCGTCTGTGGTCGACGACCTCATCACACTACTGGTCGGTCGGCGACGTGCGGGAATCCGGCGCGGCGGGGTCCTGCACCTTCTCGCGGATCACCCGGCGGTCCCATTCGGTGTGGACGCCGGGGGCCACCTCCAGCACGAGGGTCTCCACCCCGGTCGAGACGACGGTCGCGTACAGCCCCGACGTGGTGAGGACCCGGTCCCCCGCAACCAGGGAGTTCTGCAGGTCCTGCAGCGCCCGCATCGCCTTGCGCTGCCTCGACCCCTGCAGGAGCATCATCGCGATCAGGGCGATGATCATCAGTGGGAGGAACAGTTCCAGCACCATGCGGCTCCTTCTGGCGTCTGGCCCGCGTGATGCCGGGCCGGTGTGGGTTCGAGGATGCCAGGGGCGGGGTCAGCCGCGGGGTCCGGGTCCCCCCTCGAGGTCCACGGGCAGCATCGGGTCCGAACCCGCGGAGGCGCCGTGGCGGCCCGGGACGGGGTCCGGCCGGGTGAGGCCGAGGTGGTCCCACGCGGCGGCCGTGGCGACGCGACCGCGCGGGGTCCTCGCGAGCAGGCCGGCCCGGACGAGGAACGGCTCGCAGACCTCTTCGAGCGTGGTGGCCTCCTCGCCCACGGCCACGGCGAGGGTGCCCAGGCCGACGGGACCGCCCTCGTGGTGGACGAGCAGCGAGCGCAGGACCGCGCGGTCGAGCCGGTCCAGGCCCAACTCGTCGACCTCGTAGACCTCGAGGGCCGCCTTCGCGACCGGCACGGTGACGCGGCCGTCGGCGCGAACCTCGGCGTAGTCCCGCACCCGGCGCAGGAGCCGGTTGGCGATCCGCGGCGTCCCCCGCGACCGACCGGCGATCTCGCGGGCGGCGGCCCCGTCCACGGGGATGGCGAGGATGTCGGCCGCGCGCGTGACGATCCGGGCCAGGTCGTCGTCGGAATAGAAGTCCATGTGGGCGGTGAAGCCGAAGCGGTCGCGCAGCGGCCCGGTCAGCGCCCCCGCGCGGGTCGTGGCGCCGACGAGGGTGAACGGGGCCAGTTCGAGCGGGATCGACGTGGCGCCGGGCCCCTTGCCCACCATGATGTCGATCCGGAAGTCCTCCATCGCCAGGTAGAGCATCTCCTCGGCGGGCCGGGCGATCCGGTGGATCTCGTCGATGAAGAGCACGTCGCCCTCCACCAGGTTGGAGAGCATCGCCGCGAGGTCGCCGGGCCGCTCCAGCGCCGGACCCGAGGTGATCCGGAGCGATCCGCCGAGCTCGGCGGCCACGATCATCGCGAGGCTGGTCTTGCCCAGGCCCGGCGGGCCCGAGAACAGCAGGTGGTCCGGGACCACGCCGCGTCGGGTGGCGGCGGTGAGCACGAGGTGGAGCTGCTCGCGGACGGTCTCCTGCCCGATGAAGTCGTCGAGCGCCCGCGGCCGCAGGGCCCCCTCGACGTCCGAGTCGAACGGGGTGAGTGCGGCGGAGAGCTCGGCACCGGCCTCTTCCGGGCCGGGCCCGCCGGCGAGGCCGTCCATCAGCGCCGCCCGAGGGATCTGAGTGCGAGCCGGAGGGCCGCGGGGGCGTCGAGATCGGGCTCGGCGGCGAGGACGGCCGCGGCGGTCTTCTCCGCCTCCGCCGCGGAGAAGCCGAGGCCCTCGAGCGCCTCCGCCACCTCGCCGGACGCCGACGCGGCCGGCGTGGACGGGGCTCCCGCACCGGCGGCGTCGGGCACCGGGCCGACCTTGTCCTTGAGTTCGAGCACCATCCGTTCGGCGGTCCGCTTGCCCACGCCGGGGACGCGGGTCAGGGCCTTGACGTCGCCGGAGCCCAGGGCGCGGAGCAGCTCGTCCGGCTCGAGCGTCGCGAGGATCGCCAGCGCGAGCCGCGGGCCCACCCCGGACACCGTCTGCACGGTGGTGAACAGGCTCCGGGCCTCGACCGAGTCGAACCCGTACAGAGTGAGCGAGTCCTCGCGGACGACGAGTTCGGTGTGCAGCGCACCCTCGGCGCCCCGGCGCAGGCCGGCCAGCGCGGCCGGTGTGGCGTGGACGAGCACCCCCACCCCGCCGGTCTC
>DUTZ01000510.1 GCA_012841845.1 Actinomycetales bacterium
CGAACCGGCACCGGTGAGCGGGATGTTCGCCGATCCGACGGAGCCGAGGAGGTCGGCGGTCGAGCCGACCGGCAGCGAGCCGGCGATCTCGACGATCGTCTCGGGGTCGAGGCCGAGCGAGGCGGGGTCGAGGTCGTCGCTCTGGGCCGGCGCCGGGGCGGCAGAGCCGAGGACGAGGGCGGCGGCGAGGACGCCGGCGGTGGCCAGGCGGCTGCGGCGGAAGGACATGTTGCTCCCAGGGTCGGGCGGAATACCGCGCAGTATGTTACTGACAGGTCACGAACCGACACAATCCTTCACACCCGCAGATTTCTGTTCCGCCAGGTGAGCGGCCCGGGGGTCAGCCCCGCAGTGCGTCCTCCACGGCGCCTCTCAGCTTCTCCGGCTTCTGGTTGGGCCCGAAGCGGGCCACCACCGTGCCGTCGCGCCCCACGAGGAACTTGGTGAAGTTCCACGTGATCCGCCCGCCCAGCAGACCGGACTTCTGGCCCTTGAGCCAGCGGTACAACGGGTGCGCGCCGGCGCCGTTGACCTCGACCTTGGAGAACATCGGGAACTCCACGCCGTAGTTGCGCTCGCAGAACGCGCCGATCTGCTCGTCGCTGCCCGGCTCCTGGTGCGCGAACTGGTCGCAGGGGAAGCCCAGCACCACCAGGCCGCGGTCGCGGTACTGCTCGTACAGCTCCTGCAGCCCCCGGTACTGCGGCGTGAACCCGCACTTGCTGGCGGTGTTGACCACCAGGACGACCCGGCCGGTGTACTCGGCGAGGTCCTGCTCGGCCCCGTCCAGGCGGCGGGCCCGGAAATCCCCGAGGGTGGTCTGTTCCGCGGTCATGTGGACCTCCTCGTCGTCGACCGTCCCGTTTTCAGGGTCTCTTCATCATGCACTCCTACCCTGGAGCCATGGAGGCAGAAGGAGACAGCTTCTCGGCGGAGACCCACGGGCCCGATACGGGTGAGGCCGCGCGCTGGTCCCGGCCGACCCGCCCGCTCGCCTGGGTGCTCCTGCCGGTGGCCGTCCTCATCCCGCTGGCGTCGCTCGCCCTGTGGCGCATCGCCCTTCTCACCGGGAGCCCCGCCCCACACGGGCTGTGGCACCAGGCATGGACGGCGTTCGACATCGGCGCCGAGGGCACCGTCGTGGTCTGGTACGCGGCGTCCCTGTGGCTGCTGCTCGGCCTCCTCGCGGCGTTGGCCGCCGTGCTCGCCCCACGCCACCGACTGTCCTGGTGGCTCTTCGCGGCGGTGTGCACGGTGGCCGCCGCGGACGAGGCGGCGGCCCTGCACGAGCGGATGCTCTTCCTCGGCGACCGCCTCCGCCCGTATGTGCCCTTCGACGTCCACTACTCGTGGGTGATCCCGGGGACGATCATCGCGATCGTCGTGGCCGCCCTGCTCGCCCGGCTCGTCCTGGCGCTGCGCAGGCGCGTCACGCTCACGCTGGTCGTGGCGGGCACCCTCTTCCTCCTCGGCGCACTCGTGATCGAGACGCTCACCGGGTTCGTCGAGCGGGATCACGGGGGCTTCTCGGACACGTACGTGGTGCTCACCTACGTCGAGGAGGCCTGTGAACTGGTCGGGGTCTCCCTCGCCGTGGTCGGCCTGGCGTCGATGTTCCCGACCCGCAGGGAGGGCGGGGTCCTCAGCGTCCGCTTCGACGGCTATCGCCGTCGCGCCGCGTGAGATCCGAGGTCGCCGGCCCCTCGAGGAGCTCGCCGCACGGCGAGAAGCGGGACCCGTGCCACGGGCAGTCCCACGACTCCTCCACCGGGTTCCACGCCAGCGCCGCGCCCATGTGCGGGCAGACCAGGCTCACCTCGCAGGGGCGCCCGTCGGGGCCCGTCGCCCGCCCCGTCGGCAGGAGGCGGGGCCGGGGCCGGCGCACGGCAGCCTCCACGGCCGCGGCCGTGAGCTGCGCGGGCAGGTCGGCGAACATCGGCACCGCCGACCGGGCCGTACCGGAGACGGTGGGGCGGCCGAACGAGAGCTTCGAGGACCGGCCGAGCAGCCCGTCCGCGACGATCCGCGCCGCCGCCGGCGCCCCGGTGAGCCCCCACTTGCTGTAGCCGCCGGCGAAGTGGACGTGGCCCCTGCCCCACGGCAGGCGGCCCGCCCGCGGCAGCAGGGTGACGGGGTGGAAGTCCTGGGCCGACCACCCGTGGGTGGGCCGGGCGCCGGGGAAGTACTCGGCGGCGAACTCCCGGAGCGAGTCCAGCTTGGACGCGATCGGCGCGGCCGTGCCCGTGCGGTGCCCGTTGCCGCCCACCAGCAGCACCTGCCGGCCGTCGACCGTGGCGGTGCGCAGCGACCGGACCGGGCTCTCGACCGAGGCGTACATGCCCTCGGCGAGGTCGCCGTCGAAGTCGAAGGCGCACAGGTAGGAGCGCTCGGCCTCCATCGTGGCGGCGGTGATCCCGCGGTCGAGTGCCGGGCTCGCCGTGCACAGCACCACGTCCGCGGCCGTGAGCGTGCCGGCGTGCGTCCGGACCTCGACGCGCGTCGCCTCGCCGGTCCCCCGCACCCGGAGCCCGGTGACGCGGGTGGCCTCGACGAGCCGGCCCCCGGCCTCGGCAACTGCGCCCGCGAGCGCCACGAGCGCCGCCATGGGATCGAGTTGCAGCTGGTCGGGGAGTTCCACCGCGGCCCGGGCCGGGAACGGGACGTCGAGCGTCTCGCACCAGCGGGCCGGGTAGCCCAGTTCCTCGAGGGTGCGCAGCTCGGCCCAGATCGCGCCCACCCCGCGGACGCCGCGCGCGTAGGTCACGGCCCGGGGCCGCTGGGTGGCGACGCCGTGGGTGGCGCAGAAGTCGGCCCACCAGTCGAGCCCGTACCGGTTGGCCGTGGCGTACGACCGGGCCGTGTCCAGCCCGTGCCGCTTCCGGATGGTCGAGACGCGCACCCCCTGGAGCACCGAGGCCTTGGCCGTGGTGGCGCCGCTCGCCCCGGCGCCGAGGTCGCGGGATTCGAGCACCACCACCGAGCGGCCCTCCGCCGCCAGGAACAGCGCCGTGGTCAGGCCGGTGAACCCGGCGCCCACCACCGCCACGTCGAAGCGCTGGTCGGCGGGGAAGTCGGCGGTGGGATAGGTGTGCTCGGTGTCGCGCCAGAGCGGGGTGGTGGTCACGGGGCTCTCCGGGATCGTCGTCTCCCGCGAGGGTCGCGGCCGGACGGCGTCCGGTCAACCGGTCGCGGGCCATCCGACCGACCGTAGGGTCGCCCGCATGAGTAACACAGCGGTAGAGGATCGACACCGGGAGCGGACCGACGGGTGGGCCGTGCCGATCGTCACGGTGCTGGGCGTGGTCGCCGCCATCGCCGCCGCGTTCGTCGGGAGCGGCGCCCTGGGCGGCACCCCGATCGCCGAGGCCGCGGACGGCGCTCTGTCCGCCGACGCCACGCCGGTCGCGCCCGCCGGCTCGGCGTTCGGCATCTGGAGCGTGATCTACGTCGGCCTCGCCGCCTGGGCCCTGTGGCAGTTCTCCGCCACCGCCCGGCGCTCGCCACGGCAACGGGCGCTCCGCCCGTGGGGGCTGGCCTCGGCACTACTCAACGCCGGATGGATCTGGACCGTCCAACTCGAGTGGCTCGCGGTCTCCGTGGTGGTGATCGTGGCGCTGCTGGCGGTGCTCATCCGGATCATGTACCTGCTCGGCGCCCCGACCACCGGCGGCGCCCTCGAGACCGTGATCACCGACGGCACCTTCGGCCTCTACCTGGGCTGGGTGTGCGTGGCGACGCTGGCCAACGCGTACGCCTGGCTCTCCGCCGAGGGCGTCGGCCTCGTCACCGAGATCCCCGTCGGCGTGGTGGGTGTCGTCGTGGCCGCGGGTATCGGCGTCGCCACGGCCGTGCTCAGCCGGGGGCGCGTCGCGCCCGCGCTCGCCACCGCGTGGGGGCTGGCGTGGATCGCCGTGGGTCGCTCCGCCGGGCCGTTCGAGGCCGCGGCGCTGGTCTGGACCGCCGGGATCGGCGCCGTGGTGGTCCTGCTCGCCGCGGTGCTCACCCGCGCGCGCGGCCCGAGACCTCCGGCATCCGCAGGCCCGACGCGGCGCCCACGAACCCGAGCGCGGCGAGGAACACCAGCGCCCACTGAGCGCCCGCGAGCGCGATGAGCGAACTGATCCCGCCCACGACCAGCAGGATGATCCCCATCGCCGAGTTGGACACGGCGACGTAGGTGGTCCGCAGGTCGCCCTCCGCCACGTCCACGACGTAGGTCTTGCGCCCCACCCGCACGCCGGAGTGCAGCAGCGTGAGCACGAAGTAGCCGGCGACGAAGAACGCAGCGCCGGCGGCGGAGCCACCGTCGAACGCCGGGAGGGAGACGACGGCGACGATGACCACCGCGACCGCCGACGCCGCCGCGGCGGCCCACGCCATGAGCAGCCTGCTCGACCGGTCGGCGAGCCGGCCGAAGATCCGGCCCCCGAGGAGCGAGGCGATGCCGGAGGCGAGGATGAACCCACCCAGGCCGGCCAGTGCCCCGGTCCCCGCGCCCACGGACATCGAGACGAGGAACGGCGGACTGAGGGACGACACGAGGATCAGCCCGCGCACGGTGACGAAGCGGCGGAAGGTGGCGTCCTCACGGAACAGCCGGATCACCTCGCCGAACCAGGATCCGCCCGCCTCGTCGTCACTTCCCTCCCGGCCCTTCCCCGCCGCCGCGGCCTCCTCCCCCGGCTCGGTGACCTGCGCGTACACCGTGGCCGAGAGCACCCACAGCAGCGCGCCGGCGGCCAGCAGGAGCGCGAGGAAACCGGGCCGCAGGTCGTCCCCGCCCAACACCCGGATACCCAGGCCCAGGGTGACGGCGACGAGGCCGGCCGCCGAGGTCGCCAGGCCGATGATCTGGCCGCGCTCGCCGGAGGGGATGGTGCGGCCCTGGACGTCCTTGGACGCGATCGAGCACAGGCAGCGGCCGAGCGAGAACACCACGAGCGCGGCGAGGATCCCGATGCCGGCCGCGAGCCCGTGGCCGAGCGCGGCGATCGCCGCCATCACCGCCACCGCGGCGGCCTGGACGCCGGCGCCGGCGACGAACACCCACTTGCGGTGCCGCACCCGCAACACGAGCGGGGTGAGGAAGGCCTGCGGGAGCATCGCGAGCGACTCCCGGATCGGCACGAGCAGGCCGACGAGCGCCGCAGGGACCCCGAGAGCGTGGAAGAGCCACGGCAGGACCGTGGAGGCGTTGACCGTCTGGTCGCCGGAGGACTGCAGCGTGTTGGCCGTGACGAGGCGCAGCCCGTTACGGGGGATGTCGCGCTCGACCCGCTCCGGCAGGTCGCCCGCGCGCGAGCCCTCGCGACGGACGAGGGCGGAGTAGACGGACTCGGCGGTGCTCACCCTGTGGAGGGTAGTCGCCGTCTCGGACACCTCATCCGGTCGGAAGGACCTCGACACCCCGGGCCCGCGACGCGTCGGCCAGGCGCTGGTCGAGCGTCGCGAGCGGGAGGTCGAGCGATTCCGCCGTGGCCAGGACGCAGGCGTCGGGCATCCGCAGGCCGCTCTCCGCGCGGACCAGGGCGAGCTCGTAGGGAGGGACGGCCACCGAACCGTGGTCCACCGCGAGGTCGCAGAGGTCGGCGTCGAGGGAGGCCGCGAGGTCCGCGCTGCGGCGGGCGGGACCGACCAGCACCTCCGCACAGGTGATCGGGTGGACGACGACCCTCTGGGCGTCCCGCAGCAGAGCGAGCGCCCACGCGTGCGCGGGCTCCGAGGGCGACAGCGCCGCGATGATCACCGAGGCGTCGGCGACGATCACGCGTCCCATTCCTCGCGCAGCGTCCGGAGGTACCCGGGCTCGAAGACGTCGCCGTACCGCGCCGCCATCCGCTCCAGCTTCTGCCCGCGGACGCCGCGGACCAGCTCGTCACGCTCGTCCAACGCCGCCGCCCGGTGCTACTCTCCTCCCATGTTGATCACCGGCGTCGGCTCACTGCGGCTGCGTTCCAGCCGCTGAGGCGGCGGACCACCTCTCACGGTCTCCCCGCCCCGGTTCCCCAGCCGGGCGGCTCTCCGGCATGCCCGGCTCCCCGACACCTCTCGCGGAGCGATCAACGATGCCCACGCATTCCCACGGCCGGCACGAGCACGGCCAGAACTTCCTCACCGACCCGCACGTCATCGCCGACGTGGTCTCCCGCGTCGCGGAGACCGTCGGCCCGATCGTCGAGATCGGCCCCGGAGACGGCGCGCTGACCACGCCACTGCTCGACCTCGGCCGCACCACGACGGCCGTAGAGATCGACGGTCGGCTCGCCGCGCGGTTGCACCGCCGGTTCGGCGACCGCCTCGTCGTCGACCACACCGACGCGCTGCGGTACCGCCTCCCCGCCACACCCCACGTCGTGGTGGGCAACCTGCCCTTCCACCTCACCACCGCGCTGTTGCGGCGGCTCCTCCACGCACCGGGCTGGACCGACGCGGTCCTGCTCGTCCAATGGGAGGTGGCGCGGCGGCGGGCAGGGGTCGGCGGGGCCACCATGATGACGGCCCAGTGGGCGCCCTGGGTCGAGTTCACCCTCGGGCGACGCGTCCCGGCCGCGGCGTTCAGGCCGCGCCCCGGGGTCGACGGTGGGATCCTGGCCATGCACCGGCGGGCGCGGCCGCTTCTCGCCCCGGCCGAGCGGAAGCGCTACCAGGCCATGGTGCACCGCGTCTACACGGGTAGAGGACGCGGTATCGCGGAGATCCTCGTCCGTACCCGCCTGCACGCCCGGTCCCGGGACGCCCACGCGTGGTGCCGGCGGGTCGGCGCCGCGCCGGGCACGCTCCCCGCCCGGCTCACGGTGGAGCAGTGGGTGGACCTGTTCGAGGCCACCGGGGCGTCGCCGCCGCGCGACAGGTGACGGCCCCGGCCGCTACCGTCGGCCCCGTGACGAAGCGACGCGCGCACAGCAGACGGAGGGGGCAGGCGCGGGCGATCCTCCTGCCCCTCTCCCGGGCGGGCGGGATCGCGTGACCGGCGCGGCCACGGCCCCCGGATGACGAACGCGGCCGGCGCGGAGCGGGATCACCACTCCACGCCGGCCGCGTCCTCCGGGGCCGTCAGCCGGACCGGTGGGCCCGGGCGTGACCGGCCGTGATCAGCGCAGCGGGCCGCCGCAGTTGGGCCAGGCGCCGGCGCCCTGACCGGCGAGCACGCGCTCACCGATCTCGATCTGCTGCTCGCGCGTGGCCTGGTCAGCGGTCGGGGCGTACTGGTCGCCACCGAAGCCGGTCCACGTCTGGGCGGCGAACTGCAGGCCGCCGTAGTAGCCGTTGCCCGTGTTGATGTGCCAGTCCCCGCCGGACTCACACTGCGCCACCTGGTCCCAGGCGGCCGGGCTCGCAGCCTCGGCGGCGGGCGTGCCGGCCGTGGCGCCGCCGGCGGCCACACCTCCGGCGAGGAACGCGCCGGCGAGGATCTGAACGGTCTTCTGCTGCATACTTCGCGGACCTCCTACGAAGGTCTCGGGGTAGTGCTTCGGACCCGGACGACCCTAGGAGCGGCGGGGAGGGGGGATGCAAGCCGCGGGCCCGCCCGGCTTGCGTCCGGCCGGGTCCCGCGGAGCCGCCCGACGCGGCGAATCGCCAGCGCACCCCTCGGATCTCCGCCCGCTCCGCGCGTGGGGAATCCCCGGCATGAGCTCCGTCACACCCGACGTGCCGCCCCCACGGCGGCGCCGGTGGGTCTACCCTGAGCGCCACCGCCAGCGAAGTGTGTCGGCGGTCACACCGGAGTGGGGCGGGGTATGACGACGAGGAGTTCCGGGAACAGACGGCGGTCCCGACGCGGGGAGGGCCTCGCACGCCGGCTCGGAGCCGTCCGCCGCCTGTTCACCGAGGCGCGCGAGCGGTTCGGCGCCCCGGTCACCACCGTGGTGAACAACGCGCTGGTGGATTTCTCGTTCAACGGCGACGCCCGGCCCTCCG
>DUTZ01000511.1 GCA_012841845.1 Actinomycetales bacterium
CCGCGCTGCCGGCGCGACCGCCGGGTGCGCCGGGCCCACCGGGCGCGCCGGTGCCGGGGTTCCGGTGGTACCCCACGCTCACCCGCGTCACCGACCGCTCGGTGCTCGGCGGGGTGTGCGCCGGACTCGCCGCGCACCTCGGGGTCAACGTCACGCACGTCCGCCTGGCGATGGCGCTGCTCGCCTCGATCTCCGGGGCGGGCGTGCTGTTCTACGCGGTGCTGTGGGTGCTCACCCCGTCGGCGCCGGCGCGCGAGGTGCCGTCGTCGCCCGAGTCCGCGGAGCGGCGCCGCGGCCTCGCCCTGCTGGTGGTGGGTGTGGCGGGGGCGGTGCTCTCGGTGATGGTGGCGACGGCGACGGCCCTGCACGTCCTCGTCCCCGTGCTCGTCGTGGCCGTGGGCGCCATGCTCGTGTGGCAGCAGTACGACCGCGGCGGCCGGATCGCCCCGCGGTCCTCGTTCGACTGGGCCCGCGTCACGGCCGGCGTGACCCTCGTCGTGGTGGGCCTGGCGGTGGTGGTGCTGAGCCAGGTCGAACTCGCCGCGCTGCAGTCGTCGATCCTCGCCGTGGCGGCCACGCTCGTGGGGGTGGGCCTGCTCAGTGTGCCGCTCGGCATGCGGCTGTGGCGCTCCCTCGAGGAGGAGCGCGCCGCCCGCATCCGCGAGGCCGAGCGCAGCACCATCGCCTCCCACCTGCACGACTCGGTGCTGCAGACGCTCGCCCTGATCCAGAAGCGCTCCGACGACCCCGCGCAGGTGTCGCGGCTCGCACGTCGCCAGGAGCGCGAGCTGCGCCAGTGGCTCTTCGGCTCCGAGTCCCGGATGTCCTCGGGCGCGGCCACCGTGGCCGGGACCGTCGAGGTGATCGTGGGCGATGTCGAGGACGCCTACGGCCTGCGCGTCGACCAGGTGGTGGTGGGCGGCGACGGCCCCGTCGGCGAGTCGGAGGAGGCCGTGCTGGGCGCCGTCCGCGAGGCCCTGGTCAACGTGGCCAAGCACGCCGGTGTGGAGACGGCCGACGTGTACGTGGAGAACGACGGCGAGGTCCTCAGTGCCTTTGTCCGCGACCGTGGCCGCGGTTTCGATCCCGCGTCCGTGGAGGAGGACCGCCACGGTCTGGCCCGGTCGATCCGCCACCGGGTGGAGAGCCGGGGCGGCCGCGTGACCGTGCGCAGTACGCTCGGTCGCGGGACGGAGATCGGGATCGAGATGCCGCTGGAGGAACAGTGACGGACGCTGACACGGGTGGTCGGGCCTGCCGGGTCTTTCTCGTCGACGACCACGCGGTCTTCCGCAGCGGCGTCCGCGCCGAGCTGGGGGACCAGCCGGGCATCGAGATCGTGGGCGAGGCCGGATCGGTGGCCGAGGCCGTGTCCGGGATCCCACGGACGCGGCCGGACGTGGTGCTGCTCGACGTGCACATGCCCGACGGCGGTGGCGTGGCCGTGCTGCGCGCCGTGCTCGCCGTCGACGCCGGACCGGGCGACGCCGGGCCGGGTGACGCCGGACGGGGCGACGCCGACCAGTCCGGGCCGACCTTCCTGGCCCTGAGCGTGTCCGACGCCGCCGAGGACGTGATCGCCGTGATCCGCGCCGGTGCCCGCGGCTACGTCACCAAGACCATCTCCGGCGACGAGCTCGCCGACGCCGTGCGCCGCGTGGCCGACGGCGACGCCGTGTTCTCCCCGCGCCTGGCCGGGTTCGTCCTCGACGCCTTCGCGCGCGCCGCCCCCGCCCCGGAGGAGCGCGGCGAGCCCGTCCACGACCCCGAGGTGGACTCGCTCACCCCGCGCGAGAAGGAGGTGCTGCGGCTGCTCGCCCGCGGCTACACCTACAAGGAGATCGCCGAGGAGTTGTTCATCTCGGTCAAGACTGTCGAGACCCACGCCTCCAACGTCCTGCGCAAGACGCAGCAGTCCAACCGCCACGCGCTCACCCGCTGGGCGCAGTCCCGGCACCTCGACTGAGCACCGCTTCCCGGGCCCGCTCCGCCCGCCCTGCCCCGATCCGGGCCCGCTCCGCCCC
>DUTZ01000512.1 GCA_012841845.1 Actinomycetales bacterium
CGGTGGTCACGCGGTCGGGGCGGTCCACGTTGGCGACCAGCAGGCGTCGCGCGAGGTCGGCGAGGGCACGCAGGTCGCCGGCGGACGCCACCGGCTCG
Organism: Actinomycetales bacterium; assembly: GCA_012841845.1. GTDB lineage: Bacteria > Actinomycetota > Actinomycetes > Mycobacteriales > Mycobacteriaceae > Dietzia. The sequence continues at coordinate 99 of DUTZ01000512.1, forward strand.
CGGGGGTCGACGCCGCGCAGGAAGCAGACCTCGGCCCGGTAGATCGTGCCGATACCGGCGACGTTGCGCTGGTCGAGCAGCGCCTCGCCGATGGTCCGGTCCGGGCGCGACGCGAGCCGCCGGACGGCCTCGTCGAGGTGCCGGGCGGGATCCCAGTCGGGGTCCAACAGGTCCGGCCCGAGGTGCGCGACCGCCTCGTCCGCCTCCTCCGGGGTCAGGGCGCGCAGCATGCCCAGCTCGGTGCCCACCACCTCGACCGCCGCCTCGTCGTCGTCCCCCGTCGCCAGCACGAGCCGCGCGGTGTGGGCGGGGAACCGCCACCGCCGCCCGGCGCGGGGCTCACCGCCGCGGTACACGTGGAGGCGGTGCACGTGGATGCGGCCCTCCATCTTGAGGTGGACGTGGAGGGTCACCGGGTCGCGGCCCGCGGCGTCGGGTCCGACGACGACGAAGAGGTGCTTGCCCCGCGCGTACGCCCGCTCGACGGTCCGCCCCCGCAGATCGACCGCCGCGAACCGCGGCACCCGCAGCTCGGCCCGGGCGAGCCGCCGGCCGACGAGCGCCGCGTGGATGCGCCGCGCGGCGTGGTGGACGGAGTCTCCCTCGGGCATGCGGACCCGCCCTCTACACCAGTGGAGTCCGCATGGCGGGGAACTCGGTGACGCGGAAGCCCAGCGCCTCGTACAGGCGGCGCCCGTCCGGCGAGGTCATGAGTTCGGCGCGCGCCACCCCGGCGGCGCGGGCCCAGGCGAGGACCTGCTCGAGCGCCGCCCGCGCGTGGCCGCGGCCCCGCGCGTCGGGATCGGTGCTCACGGTGCTCACCAGGACGTCGCCGTGGCCGGCCAGCCCCGGCACCGGAGCGCTATCGCGGAGCGAGCCGATGACGCAGGCCACCACGCGGCCCGCCTCCTCCACCACGACGATCCGGTGCGCGGGGTCGTCGATCCGGGCCGCGTACCAGTCGCGGCACGGCCCCTTCCACGCGTCGTCGGAGCAGTCCACGCCCATGTCGCGGAACATCCCCTCGCGCAGGTCCACCACGCGCCCCACGTCGGCCGCCGTCGCGAGCCTGATCAGTCGGTCCGTCACCGTTCGCTCCGTCACCCGGCCAGGGTAGACGCCGGGCGGGGGCGCCTCACAGTCCGCGGACCATCGTCCCCTCGGCCGCGCCGGGGACGCCCGCGAAGCCGAGTCGGGTGTAGAGCCGGCGGGCGGGGTTGCCGGCCTCGACGCTGAGCGACATCCGCCGCGCCCCGCGGCCGGCGGCGTGCGCGCAGGCCGCCTCGACGAGCCGCTCCCCAAGCCCGGCGCCGCGGTGGCCGGGCCACACGCACACGCTCAGCTCGGGGACGTCGTCGGCCACGTGACCGAAGCCGGGGTCGTCGCCGCCGAGGAACAGGTACCAGACCAGGCCGACCGTCTCGCCGCCCGCGACCGCCACCAGGGCCTCGTCGCCCCGCCCGCGGTCCAGCACGGTGTAGTGCGCGAGCGTCGGCTCGGCCGCGACTTCGGCGGCGGTGAAGCGGGGCTCGCCGGTCCAGTTGACGTTCATGAGGGTGGCGTCGGCGAGCAGCGGCAGCTCGTCGTCGCGCAGCGGCCGGATCACCTCGTCGCGCAGCGGCCGGATCACCTCGCCGTCGTGGCCCACCTCGCCGTCACCGATCACGCGCTCCACCCTCTCACCATCCCAGCTCGTGGCACCCGGCGCGGCCGGCGGTCTCGATCTGGACGGTGACGTGCTCGACGCCGTGGCCGTCGCGCAGGATGCGCCGCGCGGCGTCGAGGACGGCCGCGTGCTCGGCGTCCTCGCGCACCACCAGGTGCACCGTGCCCACGTCCATGCCGGAGGTGAGCGTCCACAGGTGCAGGTCGTGGACCTCCTCGACGCGGTCGATCCCGGCGAGTTCGGTGGTGACCGCGGCCGGGTCGACGCCCTCGGGGGCGTGCTGGGCCAGGACCCGCAGCACCTGTCGGCCCAGCGCCACGGCGCGGACCACGATGAACACCGCGATCGCCACCGCCACGACGAGGTCCCACACCGGCGAGCCGGTGGCCCGGATGAGCAGCGCGGCCGCGATCACGCCGACGGACCCCGCGGCGTCGGCGAGCACCTCGAGGTAGGCGCCGCGCACCGCGAGGCTCTCCTGCGAGCCGTCGCGCAGCAGCACCAGCGCCACGAGGTTCACCGCCAGGCCCAGTGCCCCCACCGCGAGCATCGTGCCGGTCGCCGGGCTCGACCCGCCCCCGAGCCTCCCGGCCGCCTCGACCAGCACGTAGACGCCCATCCCGAGCATGATGAGCACCGCCAGGGCGGAGGCGAAGATCTCCACGCGGTACGAGCCGAACGTGCGCCGCCCGGTCCGGTCGGGCCGCGGCGCGATCATCGTGGCGGCCAGCGCGGCACCGAGCGCCACCATGTCGGCGGCCATGTGACCGGCGTCGGAGAGCAGCGCCAGCGAGCCGGAGACGAGGCCGGCGACGAGTTCGACGACGAAGAACGCGGCCGTGAGCCCGAACGCCGCCGCGAGGCGCGCCCGGTACCGCGCTCCCGCGTGGCCCGTCGGCCGCGCGGCGCCGTGTGCGTGGCCGAGCCCGTGGCCGTGGGAATGGCCGAGCCCGTGGCCGTGGCCCGCCCCCATCGTCGTCACCCCCGTCTGTCGGTCCGTCCACCTGAGACATATGCGCCTTAATGCATACGTTAGCGAGTCAGCGGCGGATCCGCAGCCCCCGGGGTGTGGCGCCGAAGCCCGCGGCCTCGAACGCGGCGGCGTGGGGCGAGGAGTGGACGGGTTCGCCGTCGATCGCGGTCACGGTGAGCGTGCCCACGGCTCCTGCGCGGACGGCGTCGACGAGCGCGGACGCCGCGAGCGGCACCGCCTCGGCTCCCCCGTCGAGCACGAGCACGGTCCGGCCGCCGCGCTCGACGAACAGCGAGCACAGCCCCTCCACCAGCACGACCAGCGCGCCGGCCTTGCGCCCCGGCCGGTGGCGGGACGCGGCGGTGGCCGGCCACGGCAGCGCCGCGCCGTACGGGTTGGCCGGATCGGTCGCGGCGAGGACGCGCACCGACGGCTCGTCCGCGCCGGAGGGCCAGGGGGTGTCGTCGGCGGTGTCGTCCTCGGCCCGCAGCCGGTCAATCGTGCTGCCCGCCGCGAACTGGGCGGCGCCCAGGCCCTCGACGAAGTAGCCGCGTCGGCACCGCCCGGCATCCTCCATCTGCGCGAGGACCTTGTACACGGCGGCGAACCCGCCGGGGATCTCCTCGGACTCCACCGCGCCCCGGGTCACCACGCCGTGGCGCAGCAGCAGCGTCTCGGCCCAGGCGTGCGCGCGGACGGTGGGGTCGTCGACGGCCTCCGGCAGCAGCGACCAGCGGCCCGCGAGGATCGGCGGCGTGCGCAGGCCCGCGGCCACCGCGCCGCTCAGTTGCGCCATGCTCGTGCGGCCGAGGCGGGC
>DUTZ01000513.1 GCA_012841845.1 Actinomycetales bacterium
CCTCGAGCTGCTCCTGCGTGGTGTCGGCGGGCAGGTCGCGGCGGATCGAGGCGATGCCCACCTGCTCGCAGTCCTTGTGCTTCATCTTGACGTAGGAGTGGCTGCCGGGGTCGTCGCCGACCAGCACGGTCGCCAGGCCGGGCGTGACGCCCCTGTCGCGGAGCGCGGCGACGCGGGTGGTGAGGTCGGCGACGATCTCGTCGCGGGTGAGCTTGCCGTCCAGCTTGATCGCGGTCACGCCCGCCAGTATCCCACGCCGTGCGGGGGCGGTCGGTCTGCCATGCTGTCCCCCATGACGGGAGTGGGCGTGCGTGTGCTGTTCGACCGGCCGTGCATCCCGCCCAACACCGGCAACGCGATCCGCATGTCGGCGGGCGCCGGCTGCGAGCTGCACCTGGCGGGCCCGCTGGGCTTCGACCTGTCCGAGCGCCACCTGCGCCGGGCGGGCCTGGACTACCACGACCTCGCGCACGTGGTGGTGCACGAGGACCTCGAGGCCGCCTACGCGGCGCTGCTGCCCGCCCGGGTGTGGGCCTTTACCGCCCACGCCGACCTCACGCTGCCCGAGGTGCGCTTCGCCGACGGCGACGTCCTGCTCTTCGGACCCGAGCCCACCGGCCTGGCCCCGGAGGTGCTGGACGACGAGCGGGTGACGGCGAGGGTGCGCATCCCCCTGCTCCCGGGCCGCCGCTCCATGAACCTGTCCAACGCCGCCGCGGTGGCCGTCTACGAGGCGTGGCGCCAGCAGGGCTACCCGGGCGGGGCCTGATTGGCATTTCGGGCCCGCGCCAGTACTGTTTTCGGCATGCCGAAATATGAAGTTCGGCCCGGGGGGTCGGTACGACGGCGGGGCGCCGGCATCGTGGCGGGGGCGCTCGCCCTCGTCGTCGTCGCCACCGGCTGCTCCGCGCCGACGTCGGGGGGCTCCGCACCCGGGCTCCCCCTGGTCGCCACGACCTTCACCGTGCTCGCCGACATCACCCGCCAGGTCGCCGGCGACCGGGCCCGCGTGGAGTCCATCACCCGCCCCGGCGCCGAGGTCCACGGCTACGAGCCCACGAGCGGCGACCTGCGCCGCGTGGCCGACGCGGACCTCCTCGTGGACAACGGACTCGGGCTGGAGGCGTGGTTCTCGCGCTTCACCGACCGCAGCGACGCCGAGCGGGTGGTCGCCTCCGCGGGCGTGACGCCGATCCCGCTGCGCGGCGGCGTGGGATCCGACGCCGACTCGGTGGGGCAGCCGAACCCGCACGCGTGGATGTCGCCGACCGCCGGCGCCACCTACGTCCGCAACATCACCGACGCCCTCGTCCGGCTCGACCCGGACTCCGAGTCCCACTTCCGCGCGCGGGCCGCCGCCTACACCGCCGAGCTCGAGGCGATCGGAGACGAGCTCGCGGCCCGCCTGCGCGACGTCCCGCCGGCATCCCGGATGCTCGTCACCTGCGAGGGCGCGTTCAGCTACCTCACCCGCGACGCCGGGCTCGACGAGGGCTACCTGTGGGGGGTCAACTCCGACCGCCAGGGCACCCCCCGGCAGATCGCCGCGCTCATCACCACGCTCCGCGACCGGGAGGTCCCCGCCGTGTTCTGTGAATCGACCGTCTCCGACACCGCGATGCGGCAGGTCGCCCGCGAGACCGACGCCGCGTTCGCCGGGACGCTGTACGTGGACTCGCTCTCCGGCCCCGACGGCCCGGTGCCCACCTACCTGGACCTCCTCCGGCACGACGTGGAGACCATCGCCGCCGGGCTGGGCGCGCGATGAGCCCGGTCCCCGGCGCCCCGGCCGTCGAGGTCCGCGGCCTCACGGTGGACCGCGGGCACGTCCGCGCGCTCGAGGACGTCTCGCTCGAGGTGGCCACCGGCTCCGTCACCGTGCTCCTCGGCCCCAACGGCTCCGGCAAGTCGACGCTCCAGCTCGCGATCCTCGGCATGGTCACCCCCACCGCCGGGCGGATCCGGCTGCTCGGCCGGCCCGTCCGGGAGGCGCTGCGCGCGGGGATGGTGGCCGCGGTCCCCCAGGCCGACGAGATCGACGCCCGGTTCCCCGTCACCGTGCGCGAGGTCGCCCTCCAGGGGCGCCGGCCCTTCACCGGGCCGTTCCGCCGCCCCGGCCCGGCCGACCGGGACGCCGCCGAGGCCGCCCTGGACCGCGTGGGCCTGGCCCACCTCGCGGACCGGCGCATCGGCGACCTCTCCGGCGGGCAGCGCCGCCGTGCACTGCTGGCCCGCTGCCTGGCCCAGGAGGCCGAGTTGCTCGTCCTCGACGAGCCGTTCACCGGGGTCGACGCGCGCTCCGAGGCGGTCTTCGTGGACGTCCTGCGCGAGCTCGCCGCGCAGGGCCGCAGCGCCTTCGTCTCCACCCACTCCCTCGGCTCCCTCGACGCGCTCGCCGACCACGCCGTCCTGCTCGACCGGACCGTCGTCGCCGCCGGACCCGCCGCCGAGACCCTCACCCCCGCCTCGCTCGTCCGACTGCTCGGAGTCCGCCCGTGATCGCCTGGCTGCTCGACCCCTTCACCTTCGACTTCATGCTCCGCGCCCTCGCCGTGGTGGTGGCGACCGGCGTCGCCAGCGCGCTGCTGAGCTGCTGGATCGTGCACATGGGCTGGTCGCTCATGGGCGACGCCGTCTCGCACGCCGTCCTGCCCGGGGTGGTGATCGCCTCGATCGCCGGACTGCCGTTCGCGGTGGGGGCGCTGGCCGCCGCCCTCGTGGCCGTGGTGCTCATCGGCGGGCTGCGGGAGGCCGGCGACGTCCGCGAGGACACGGCCATGGGCATCGTCTTCACCGGCCTGTTCTCCCTGGGGCTGGTGCTCATCACCCTGTTCCCCAGCGGCCAGGACCTGCAGGGGATCCTCTTCGGCAACGTGCTCGGCATCGGTGACGCCGACCTGGTCCAGGTGCTCGTCGTGGTGGCCGTGGTGGTGACCGCGCTGCTCGTCCTGCGCCGCGACCTCGTCCTGGTGGCGTTCGACCACCGCCACGCCCGCTCCCTGGGGCTGCCGGTGCGGGCGCTCATCGGCGTGCTGCTGGTCTCCCTCGCCGCGGCGACCGTCGCCGGCGTGCAGGCCGTCGGCGTGATCCTCGTGGTGGCCACCCTCGTCGTCCCCGGCGCCACGGCGCAGCTCCTCGTGGACACGATGCGGGGGATGGCCGTGGTGGCCGTGGCGGTGGCGCTCGTCAGCGGGATCGGCGGCCTCTACCTCGGCTACCACCTCGACCTGCCGCCCGGCCCGGTGATCGTGCTGCTCCAGTGCCTGCTGTTCGTGGCCGCCCAGCTCGGGGCCCCGCGCCGCGGCCTCCTCGCCCGGCTCCGGCGGCCGCGCCGAGTCGATAGCCTGGTGCCGTGAGTCTCGCCGATCTGACCGCCTCCACGCAGTCGTACCTCATGGCCGTGTACTCGCTGGGCCGGTCCGGCGGGCAGGTCACCCCGGGCGCGCTCGCCAAGCGGCTGGGGGCCTCGCCGTCGACCGTCACCGAGGGGGTGGGCCGGCTCGTCGCCCAGGGTCTGGCGCACCACGCGCCGTACTCGCCGGTCGAGCTCACCGAGACCGGCCGGGCCTATGCCGTGGCCATGTTCCGGCGGCACCGGATCCTCGAGACCTTCCTGTGCCGCACCCTCGGCTACGCGTGGGACGAGGTCCACGCCGAGGCCGACGCCCTCGAGCACGTCGTGTCCGACCGCCTCGTGGACGCCCTCGACGCCTTCCTCGGCCACCCGGAGCGCGACCCCCACGGCGACCCCATCCCCACCGCCGACGGCGCCGACCCCGCGACCGTCGGAACCCGCCTCGACCGCGTCGAGGAAGGTGCCGGTGGTCGCGTCGCCCGGGTGTCCGACCGCGACGGGACGGTCCTACGCTTCCTCGACTCGGTGGGCCTGCGGCCCGACGTCCCGGTGTCGGTACGCGAGCGCCACCTCGAGCTGGGGATGCTCACGGTCGAGATCGACGGCGCGGCGACCCAGCTGGGCCTGCCGGCCGCCGCGGCCGTGTGGC
>DUTZ01000514.1 GCA_012841845.1 Actinomycetales bacterium
CGCGGAGCCCGACGGCCTCGACGCCGCGCGGCTCGACCCGGACGCGCCGGGGGGCGGCCCCGCGATCGCGTTCGTCACCCCCGCCCACCAGTACCCGCTGGGGCACCGGATGAGCGTGGACCGGCGGGTGGCGCTCGTGGAGTGGGCGCGGCGCACCGGCTCGCTGGTGATCGAGGACGACTACGACGGCGAGTTCCGCTACGGCGTCGCCCCGCTGCCCGCGCTCGTCACGCTCCCCGGCGCCGAGGGACACGTCGCGTACGTGGGCACCTCGTCCAAGTCCGTGGCCCCCGACCTGCGCGTGGCGTGGTGCCTTCCGCCGGCGTCGCTGCGTCGCGAGGTGCAGCGGTGGCTCGCGGTGCACCGGCGCGGGCCGTCGACGATCCCCGCCGAGGCGCTCGGCGCGTTCATGGGCTCCGGCGCGATGGACCGGCACCTCGCCCGCGCCGGCCGGGTGTACGCCGACCGGCGCCGCCGGCTCGTGGCGGCGCTGGCGGACGAGTGCCCGGGCCTGGCCGTGACGGGTGTCGAGGCCGGCCTGCACCTGTGCGTCCTGCTGCCGGAGAGGGACGACGACGAGGTGGTCCGCGCCCTGTCGCGGGCCGGGTGGGAGACGCGGTCGCTGAGTAGCCAGTCGAGCGCGTTCCCGGTGTCGGGTCTGATCCTCAACTACGCGCGCCTCGGCGCGCGGGACGCGCGGGAGTTCGCGGCGACGCTGGCCGGGGTGCTCCGCTGACGCGACGTCAGAGCATGCAGGTGCCCGCATGTGAACGCTGTCCAGGGGTTGCCGGGTTGCCGTCGACTACCGTCGGGGGATGCCGCAGGCCGCCGAGCGCTCCCGCCCGTCCACCGCGTGGGTCGTCCTCGCCCTGGTGGCGTACGGCGCCGTGATGATCTCGCTGACGATGCTCAAGGCGTTCTTCGTGATCGGGCTGCTGTGGCGGCCGGAGGCCCAGCGGAACCGCTCGCTGCACCTGGTGCCGTTCGCCGAGTTCTGGCAGGGGTCGACGGTGTTCGGCCCGGTCTTCGACGCGCTCGGCAACATCGCGTTCTTCGTGCCCTTCGGGGTGCTCCTCTACATCCTGTGTGAGCGGCTGGCGCGGCCGCTGCTCGCGGTGGCGGCGATCGGCGCCGCGGTGAGCCTGACCGTGGAGGCGTTGCAGTACGCGTTCGCGCTCGGCCGCACCGACGTCGGGGACCTGCTGCTCAACACGCTGGGCGCGCTGATCGGCGCGGCGATCGCGCGCGTGTGCGGGCCGCGCCTGTACCCGGTATGGGTGGGTCTCGCGCTGGCCCTGGGGGCGGTGTTCGCCGTGCTCGTCGGTCTGGGCGAGCGGCTCGGGGACCCGGACGCCGTGGTCGAGCTGCACTGAGCGTCGGTCAGCCACGCCGGCGCTGCGTCAGCACGATCGCCCGGACCACCATGAGGATCGTCAGGCCCGCGCCCCAGCCGACGATCGAGAGGAACAGGCCGACGCCGCCCTGGCTGATCTCCGGAACGGCCAGGTCCACGCTGAACGCGGCCGTGAACCCGCCGGCCGTGCCCGCCGCGGCTGCCAGGCCACCGGCGAGGACCTTCCGGGACCAGTGGGCGGCCAGGAAGCAGGCGCCGACCGTGGTGATCCCGCAGGCCACCACCTGCCACGTGGGGAAGGACGTCGGGGCGGGCAGGCCGGGACCACGCACCTGACCGTCGTGGTCGGCGGCCGTCCAGCTGAGCCAGACCGCGCAGGAGAGAAAGCCGAGGACCAGGGCGAGGAATCCGGTCGCCCACATGCCCAGTCCACCCCGGGGCGCGTCGGCCTCCCGCTCCCGGACGGTGGCGACCACTCCCGCGGCGACGACCATCGGTACCACCACGAAGATCCCGAGGTTGGTCACCAACTGCTCGGGCGAGAAGTCGAAGGGCGCGGACATGGCCGCAGCGTAGGGCAGAGCAGGTGTCGGGGGTAACGATGTGGCAACGCCGGGGAACGTCTCGCCGCCCCGTGTCCCGTGCGGCTCTACGCTTCTGGGGACCGTCGCCCCCAACCCTCGAGGTGCTGACATGTCCGCGGACGCCATCGGCTTCGCCCTGTTGATCCTGGGTCTGGCCCTGCTCATCGGCAAGATGATGCGGGTCGGGTTCGGTTGGGTGCAGTCCCTGTTCCTGCCCAGCTCGATCCTCGGCGGGGCGCTCCTGCTGCTGCTCGGGCCGCAGGTGCTCGGCAAGTTCGACGGGCCGTGGGGCGAGAACGGACTGTTCACCGAGGCGATGGTCGACGTGTGGTCCGCGCTGCCGGGTCTGCTCATCAGCGTGATCTTCGCGACGATGTTCCTCGGGCAGAAGCTGCCCACCCCGAAGCGGGCCGTCAAGCTCGTCGGCCCGCAGCTCTCCCTCGGCGTGGCCTTCGGGTCGGGCCAGTACGTGGTGGGCCTGCTCCTGGCGGCGCTGGTGCTGGTGCCGATGTTCGCCGCCCAGCCCATGACGGGCGCGCTCATCGAGATCGGCTTCGAGGGCGGACACGGCACCGCGGCGGGTATGCGCAGCGTGTTCGAGGAGTTGGGCTTCGGCGAGGGCGCCGACCTCGCGGTGGGCCTGGCGACGGTCGGCATCGTCGGCGGCGTGGTGCTGGGCATCGCGCTCATCAACTGGGGCGTGCGCACCGGGAAGACGGAGATCCTCAAGGGCGACGCCAAGATGTCCATCGCCGAGCAGAAGGGCCTGTTCCGCAAGGACGAGAACTTCTCTGCCGGCACCATGACCTCGCGTCCGGCCTCGGTGGAGCCGCTGTCGCTGCACATGTCGCTCGTGGCCGTGTCGGTCCTCCTCGGCTGGCTGATCCTCGAGGGACTGCGTTGGATCGAGCAGCAGACCTACGCGTCGTTCATGCTCGACGACAACACGCCGCTCGAGATCTTCGCCTACGTCCCGCTGTTCCCCATGGCGCTGCTGGGCGGCGTGATCGTGCAGTTCGCGGCCGTCAAGGGCGGCTTCGACCACCTCATCGACGGCGCCACCATGCAGCGCATCCAGGGCCTGGCGCTGGACTTCCTCATCGTGGCCGCCATCGGCACGCTCTCGCTCACCGCGATCGGGGAGAACCTGGGCACGTTCATCGTCCTGTCGGTCGCCGGCATCGTCTTCAACGTCGCGCTCTTCCTGCTGCTCGCGCCGCGGATCATCGGCCGCTACTGGTTCGAGCGCGGCATCGGCGACTTCGGCCAGTCCATGGGCGTCACCGCCACCGGTCTCATCCTCATGCGCGTCGTGGACCCGGAGGCCAAGAGCCCGGCGTTCGAGGCGTTCGGCTACAAGCAGTTGGTCTTCGAGCCGTTCTTCGGCGGCGGCCTCGTCACCGCGCTGGCCGTGCCGATCATCTACCTCTCGGGCCCGTGGCCGCTGTTCGGCGTGATGTCGGTGGTCTTCCTCATCGCGGTGCTCAGCGGCCTGTTCTACTTCCGGCCCCGGGAGATGAAGGACCGGCGCGAGTGGGAGGAGAACGGCGGCCACGACGCGGAACCCGAGGGTGACGACGACGAGGCCCGCGCCGCCAGCCCGGATCCGGCCTAGGCGCGATCCCGCCGCGCCCCCGACGCGCGTGCACGACGCTCCGCGGTTTCGCTCACTCGCGCACCCGCCGGAAGCCGAGCTGCGGCGGACCCGCCCGGCAGGTGGGCCGTCACCAGTGACTTTCCCGCCGAGCGGTGGCGACGTCCGGCATCCGAGGGCGTGAGGTGGCCCGGCCCGGTCCGGTGCGGGGCCCGACGTGAGCGAATCCCGGGTGTCACCCTGCGCGACACTGCTGGGCCGGGTCGATTCGCACAGTGGTGGGCACCCTACTCGCTCACACGGCCCCGCCGGTGGGCGTCCGCCGGGCCTCCCACAACGAAATCGGCGACTTTGTTGCCTGGTCGGCGACCCCTGTGAGGGCTGCCGATCCGGCGGTGGGGTCGCCGATTTCGTGGGGGTGGGGCCGCGGCGGCTCCGCCGCTGAGGCGTCCGGGCGCCGCTCGCCGCGCCCCCGTCTCCGCACCCGACGGACCCGGCGGGACCGTCCGTGACACCCTGGGGTCGTGAAGACCCCGGTACCGGACTATCTGGACGAGATCCGCACCCTCTGCGACGCGGGGGAGGACGGCACGCTCGCCGACTACATCCCCGAACTCGCGGCGGTGGACCCCGAGCGGTTCGCGCTGGCGGCCTGCATGCGCGACGGCGTCGTGTATGCCACCGGCGACGCGGACGTCGAGTTCACCATCCAGTCGATGAGCAAGCCGTTCGTCTACGCCCTCGCCCTGCGTGACCGCGGCATCGACGCGGTCCTGGCCAAGGTCGCGGTGGAGCCCTCCGGCGACGCGTTCAACGAGATCTCCCTCGAGGACTCCACCGGCCGGCCGGACAACCCGATGATCAACATCGGCGCGCTCACCACCCACGCGCTCGTCGGCCGGCCGGGGACGGGCGAGTTCGACCGCGACCTCATCATCTCCGCGGGGCTGTCCGCGTTCGCCGGCAGGCCGCTGGGGTTCGACGACGAGGTGTACCGGTCCGAGATCGAGACCGCGTTCCGCAACCGCGCCATGGCCAACCTCGTGCGCGCCACCGAGATCATCACCGACGACCCCGACGAGATCGTCCGCGGGTACACCCGGCAGTGCGCCTACCGGGTGACGGTGCGCGACCTCGCCGTCATGGCCATGACCCTGGCCACCGGCGGCGTCAACCCCGTCACCGGGCAGCGGGTCGTGACCCCGCGGGTGTGCCGGCAGGTGCTCAGCGTGATGGCGACCTGCGGCATGTACGACGCCGCCGGCGACTGGATGTCCACCGTCGGCATCCCCGCCAAGAGCGGCGTCTCCGGCGGGATCTTCGGGGCGCTGCCCGGCCAGCTGGGCCTCGCCGCGTTCTCGCCGCGCCTGGACAAGCATGGCCACAGCGTCGAGGGGGTGCGGACCTTCGAGCGGCTCTCGCGCGACATGGACCTGCACCTGATGAACGTCGACGGCGCCGACGTCGAGGTGGTGCGCTCCGCCGTGACCGACGACGAGGGCGGCCGTCGCTTCCGCCTGCAGGGCCCCATGACGTTCGCGACCGCCGAACTCGTGCTCCGGCAGTTCGAGGAGATCCCCGCCGGCCCGCAGACGGTCACCGTGGACCTCGAGCACGTCTCGACCGTCAACCACACCGCCCGGCGGATGCTGATCGAGGGGATGCGGCGGCTCGGGCTCGACGGCCACGAGGTGGTGCTCGTCGACCCGGAGCGCCGGCTGCCGGACCCGGGTCTCAGCTCCCCGGCGCCAGCCGGTCGGTGAACGCCCCGAGTGCACGGACCACGGCGAGGTAGCGCGGCGAGGCGAACGGGTCGAAGCCGTGCTGGGCGCCCGGCAACTCGGCGTAGGCGACCGGGTTCGGCGAGCCTCCGCGCAGGTGGCGGACCAGCCGCCGCGATCCTGTGAGCGGCGTGTAGGTGTCCCGGGTGCCGTGGACGACGAAGAACGGTGGTGCGCCCTCGGCGGGGTGGCGCACCGGGTCGGAGACGTCCCTGGTCTCCAGCCCCAGGCGGCCGTAGTAGCCGTACAGGCCGATCGCACCGGCCAGGCGGGTGTCCGCGTGCTCGAAGCCCGGCTGGAAGCGGGGGTCGCCAGCGGTGAGGGCGGTCATCGCGGCCAGGTGCGCGCCGGCCGAGCTGCCGGCCACGACGATCGGGGCATCGGCCGGGATGCCGTGCTCGGGGCCGTGCTCGCGGATCCAGGCGAGGAGTCGCTTGACGTCCTGCAGGTGCCGCGGGAAGCCGCCCTCCGGGGTGGGCGCGAGGTGGTAGGTGGCGCTGATGGCGGCCCAGCCGCGCAGGGCGTGGTCGAAGAGCAGCGCCCGCGACTCGCGGCCCGGACCGCCGCTGCGGAAGTGGCCGCCGTGGAGGTGGACCAGCACGCCGCGCACGGGATCGGACCCGCCGGCCGCTCGACGGACGTAGAGGATGAGCCGGTGGGCCGCGGGGTCGGGACCGTACCGCAGCCGCTCGCGGCGCACCGCGCGCGGCCGGAGGGGGAACGGTTGGAACAGCACGCGCAGCCACGGCGTGCGCTGGGACGAGGCCGGCCTCGTCGTCGTCACCCCCGCCTCCTCCAGGGCGGCGTCGAGCACGCGCGCGGCGGCGAGCTGGTGGGCCAGCAGGACGCCCAGGCCGGCGAGGATCAGCGCGAGCATCCCGGCCGCGACGAGGTCGGCGCGGGTCACGTCGCCGTCGAGGAACGCGGGCGCCGTGCCGCCGACCACGGCGATCCCCAGGTGCAGCGGCAGTTCCACGGCGAGCAGGCCCACGATCCAGCCGGCCACGGCGAGCGGGAAGGGGCGGCGGATCGGCGCCAGGGCGAGCACCACGACGAGCGCCGGGAGCAGGAGGCCGAGCGGTGTCATCGCGGCACCGCCCGTTCCCGCGCCTCCACCGGCCCCGGGACGAGGTCGAACATCGGGTGCGGGCGCGGCGCGTCGAGCCGGGTGGTCAGGCCGCGGAGCACCTTCTGTGCGAGCAGACCCTCCCGCCACCCGGCCACGAGTGCGGCCCGGTCCAGCAGGTCGGGGTGGAGGCTCCACAGGCGCATCCGGCGAGTATAGGGTCGATGACCATGGCGACCACGGAACCGGCGCTCGACGAGGTGATGGCCGAGCTCCGCGCGCTCGAGGACGAGAGGATCGGCGCCGTCAACCAACGGCACGGCGACGACCACGCGGTCAACCTCACCAGACTCCGCGCGGTGGCCAAGCGGATCAAGAAGAACCACCCGCTGGCGCTACAGCTGTGGGACACGGGGGATTCGGCGGCCCGACTGCTCGCGCTGCTCGTCTGCCGGCCCCGGGAGTTCTCGCGCGACGAGCTCGACGCGATGCTGCGCGAGGCCCGCACCCGCAAGGTGCACGACTGGCTGGTGGGCTACGTCGTGGGCAAGGGGCCGCACGCCGAGGCGCTGCGGACCGCCTGGCTGGAGGACGCGGACCCGGTGGTGGCGAGCGCCGGCTGGGCGCTGACCGCCGACCGGGTGGCCAAGAAGCCCGAGGGCCTGGATCTGGCCACGCTGCTCGACCGGATCGAGGCCGCGATGGCCGACGCGCACGAGCGGCTGCAGTGGGCGATGAACACCTGCCTCGCCCGGATCGGGATCGAGCACCCGGAGCACCGCGACCGCGCGCTGGCGATCGGCGAGCGCCTCGGCGTCCTGCGCGACTACCCGACCCCGCCGAACTGCACCTCGCCGTACGCCCCGGAGTGGATCGGCGAGATGGTGCGACGCAAGGAGGGGTAGTCAGCCCTCGTTGCGGTGCACGTCGGCCTGCCCCGTGTACGGCAACAGGCTCGAGCCGTCGCCGAGGTCGTCGTCGCCGATCACCCCCAGCGTCCCGTCCTGCTGGAGGATCACCGCCGCCACCCCGGCGAGCGAGCCCTTACCCGCCTGCCGGGCCGCGGTGTGGACGTCCTCCTCGAGCAGCCGGTGGCTCCGCA
>DUTZ01000515.1 GCA_012841845.1 Actinomycetales bacterium
CAACAAGGATAAATAAATTTAGATGGGAAGGTGGCGCACGACGGGCCGGACCGGCGCTGTGACGACGGCCGCTAGACGTCTACGCGCAGCCACACCGCGGTGTCCGGCGGGAGGACCGCGTCGCCGTCGGGGCCCGCGGTGGGCAGGGGACCCGACGCCAGCAGCACCTCGCCGGCCGGCAGCGGAACCGACCGATCGGAGGCGTTGAGCGCACACACCACGCCGTCGGCGCGCCGGAACGCCAGGCAATCCGAGGGGGCGCCGTACCACGCGACGGACGTCTGGTCGGCGGCGCCGGCGCCGGCCCCGGCGTCCCCGGCCACGGCCCCGGCGGTCCAGGACTGCCGGATCTCGATCGCGGCCCGATACAGCGAGAGCGTGGAGCCCGGGTCCTCGAGCTGGCTCTCCACGGTGAACCGGCCCCAGCCCTCCGGCATCGGCAGCCAGGTGTCCGCGGTGGTCGAGAAGCCGTACGGTGGCTCGTCGCCCTCCCACGGAAGGGGGACGCGGCAGTGATCGCGGCCCATCTCGGCGTGCCCGGTGCGGTCCCACGTGGGATCGGTGAGTCGGTCGTGGGGGATCGAGTAGTCGCTCGGCAGCCCCAGCTCGGCGCCGTTGTAGACAAACGCGATGCCGGGCAGCGCGAGCGTCACGAGCGCCATCGCCCGCGCCCGGGCGCGGCCGGGGACGCCGTTGCCGTAGCGGGTCACCTCGCGGACCACGTCGTGGTTGGACAGCGCCCACGTGGGCACCGACCCGGCGGCGCGGGCGGCCTCGAGCGAGGACTCGATCGCCTCGCGGACCGCCCCCGCCTCGAACGGGGCGCTCGTGAGCGCGAAGTGGAACGCGAAGTGCAGCTCGTCGGGCCGCAGGTAGGCGGAGAACCGGTCGACGTCGCCCACCCACACCTCGCCGAAGGCGGCGGTGCCGGGGTGGTCGTCGAGGACCCGCCGGATGCGGCGGTGCACCTCGTGGACGTCCGGCCGGTCCCACCGCACGTCCCGCTCGTCCACGATGAGCTGCGCGGGCACCACGTCGTCGTCCAGGTCCGGCAGACCCTCCGGCTTGGCGAGCCCGTGGGCCACGTCGATCCGGAACCCGTCCACCCCCAGGTCCAGCCAGAAGCGCAGGGTCCGCTCGAGGTCTGCGCCCACGTCGGGGTGGTTCCAGTCGAGGTCGGGCTGCTCGGGTGCGAACAGGTGCAGGTACCACTGGCCGGGTCGACCGTCGGGCTCGGTGACGCGCGTCCACGCCGGCCCGCCGAACACCGACGGCCAGTTGTTCGGCGGCTCCGCCCCGTCCGGGCCGCGGCCGTCGCGGAAGAAGTAGCGCTCGCGCTCGGGGCTGCCCGGCCCCGCGGCCACCGCAGCGGCGAACCACGGGTGCTCGACGCTCGTGTGGTTGGGCACCAGGTCCATGAGCAGGACCATGCGTGCGTGGTGCAGCTCGGCGACCAACCGGCGCAGCGCGTCGACGTCGCCGAACAGCGGGTCGACGTCGCGCGGGTCGGAGACGTCGTAGCCGTGGTCGGCGCCGGGGGAGCGCATGACGGGCCCCAGCCACACGCCGTCCACGCCGAGCAGTTCGAGGTGCCCGATCCGGTCGATCACGCCCTGCAGGTCGCCGGTGCCGTCGCCGTCGGAGTCCGAGAACGACCGCGGATACACCTGGTAGAGGACCATGTCCTCCCACGGCCGCTGCGCGTGGGGCGGCCGCTGGGCCGTCACCTCTCCTCCGGGGTGTTGACGAGCATGGCCGCGGCCCGGGTCACGTAGTCGACGAGCGCGGCGCGGTGCTCGTCGTCGAGCGTCTCGGAGTCGATGGTCGCGATGGCACCGAGCATGTTGGACAGCCACGCGTCGTGCGCGGCACGGTCGATGCGGAACGGGTGGTGCCGCATCCGCAGCCGCGGGTGCCCGCGCTGCTCCGAGTACGTGGTGGGGCCGCCCCAGTACTGCTCGAGGAACATCCGCAGCCGGTCCTCGGCCGGACCCAGGTCCTGCTCCGGGTACATGGGGCGCAGCACCGGGTCGTCGGCAACGCGGCGATAGAACTCGTGGACGATCGCGCGGAAGGTCTCGTGCCCGCCCACCTCGGCGTAGAACGTGCTCGTACTCATGCGTCCCATCATGCCCGTGCCGCGCGAGTCGGCGCGGGAGGCGGTGGCGGGTGGTAACTTCCGGCGCAATCGGCCGGCCCGCGGCCGGGTGGTCGGGGAGTGATGGCATGAGCAGTCGGCAGGCGTCCGTGATCATCGGTCTTCTGGTGGTGATCGCGGTGGCCCTGGGGGTGGGGATCGGATACCTCGTCGTCGGGCGTGACGACGACGAGGCCGCACCCGCCGCCGGCGAGCCCACCGCGACGTCCGCCCCTCCCACCTCCACGGAGGAGATGGTCGCGGACCCCGTGGCGGCTCTCGAGGCGGCCGGGGTCGACGTGGTGCAGCCGCCGCCGGTCCCCGAGGCGCCCGAGGCGTGGGGCGAGTACACGCTCGCCGGGTCGTGGGACGGTCGCGTCCGCGCCTTCGACAACCGCGAGCCGGCGAAGGCCACGGCGGAGGACGGCTCGACCTTCCCCGCGTCGATGAACGGCTGTGGCGAGATGATGTACTTCGTCACCTTCCGCGCGACCGACGACGGCGACGCCGTGGACGCCCAACTGCTCGACGCCGTGGGCGGGGTCAACGACTCCGAGGTGCTCGGGTCCGGCTGGATGCTCGGCACGAACTGCGCGACCCCGGCCTTCGTGTTCGACACCGCGGCGGATGGCGCCACGATGATCGATGTGGCCTTCACCGTCCACGAGTACCGGCAGTCCTCGGTCGCGCAGTCGAGCGCCGCGCCGCAGCCTCAGGCGCAGGACCCCGCCCCGGCCCCGGCGGCGCCCACCGAGCCGACGTTCGTCGAATGCATATTCGGCACGCCCGGCCCGGCACGGTTCAGCGACGGCAGCATCCGCAACCACCCGCCGTGCGCCCAGACGCCCGAAGCGCAGCGGTACCTCGAGGCGGAGAGCGTGTGTGGCGGCCTCAATGGCTGGGAGGTCTATGGTCGCGAAAAGTACGAATCGCTGTGCGGTCCGGTCCCGGAAGGCCGATAGGGACGCGCCACGGGCGTTAGGGCACGAAGAGTTCACCAAGGGTGCATCATCGTTGCAGGCGAGGTTCACGACGGGCCCGGTCGACCATGCTGCACTGGGCTCCGGTCAACGAGCGGAGAACGTCCATGGGTAGAGCAGTGCGCGAGAACTCGGAGTATCGACAACCGGGCCAGGCGACCACCACGGCCCTGCTCGACCGCGCCTCCGCCCCGCCGAAGCCGAACGGCCACGTCCCGCTCACGAGCGCGCCCCGGGTCCTGCTGCTCAACGCCGGTTACGAGGCGCTCACCGCGCTGCCCGCCCGCCGCGCCGTGGTGATGCTGCTCGGCGGCAAGGCCGACACCGTGCACGAGCACCCCACCGGGATCGTCTTCCGCGCCGTCGACACCGAGGTCCGCCTGCCGTCGGTGATCATGCTCCGCGAGTACGTCCGCATCCCGTACCGCGCGCAGGTGCCCATGACCCGCGCCGCGCTCATGCACCGCGACAGCCACCGCTGTGGCTACTGCGGCCGGCGCGCCACGACGATCGACCACGTGGTGCCGCGCAGCCGCGGCGGTGCGCACGCGTGGGAGAACTGCGTGGCCTCGTGCGCGCCGTGCAACCACCGCAAGGCCGACAAACTCCTCGGCGAGCTGGGCTGGGACCTGCGCACACCGCTGGTCGCGCCGCGCGGGCGCACGTGGCGGCTCGTGTCCCAGATCCGCGAGATGGGGCCGTTCTGGGAGGACTACCTCTACCTCGAGGCGGCGTAGGCGCGCCTGGCCGCGACCAACAGCGGTGATGTCCGGCAACACCGTGCATGACCGATGTTGGAGGGGGATAGCGCTGTTGGATGCGGGGCGGGCGAGCGGCGTCGGGCACGCAGGCGCGCGCGGGCACGCAGGCGCGCAGGCGCGCGCGG
>DUTZ01000516.1 GCA_012841845.1 Actinomycetales bacterium
CGGCGGACGCCGCGCGCTCGGCGGACGGCACGGACGGGGTACGCGGCTTGCCCGCCGGCGCCGCCGCCACGGAGTAGGCACTGAACTCGGACGGGTCCGGCGCGTCGTTGAGCGCCTGGATCCGCGCCCGGTAGGACACCCCGTTCTCCAGGCCCGTGATCGTGGTGGAGGTGCCGGTGAGCCCCGTGATCTGCCCGCCCCCGGGCCCCGCCGGGGTGATCTCCAGGGTGTAGGAGCGGATCGGGGTGCCCTCGTTGGCGGGCGCCGTCCACGACACCTCGAGCTGCCGGTCCCCCGGCGTCAGGGTGGGCGGTTGCGGGGTGTCCGGCTTGGCGTCGGGCGTCACCGTCTCCGACGGTGCCGAGGGCTCCGACTCGCCCACGTCGTTGACGGCGACGACGGTGAAGCGGTAGTCCTGTCCGTTCCGCAGGCCGGTGAGCGTGCACGTCGTCGCCGCGCAGTCCTGGCTGAACCCGCCGTCGCCACGGATCACGTACCGGGTGATCGGCGAGCCGTTCGCCGAGGGCGCCTGCCACATGAGCACCGCGGTGGCGTTGCGGACCTCCACCACCGTGGGCGCGGAGGGCGCGTCGGGGCGGTCGCGGACAATCACCCTGATGCGGCCGGTCACCTCCCGCTCCGGGGCGCCGGAGGCGTCGGCGATCCGGTACTCGGCGAGCAGTTCGCCCGTGAAGCCGGCGGCCGGCGTCACCACCACGGTGTCGCCGTCCACCGAGGCCGTTCCGTTGCCGCTCACCACGGCCACCGAGAGCAGACGCAGTGGTTCGTCGAAGGGATTGGTGTCGTTGGCCAGCACGTCCACGACGGAGGCCTCGCCCGCCTTGCCGTCGCGCACCACGTCGTCGTTGGCCACCGCGAGGGGACGCGTGGAGGTGGCCACACGCAGGTTCACGGCGCCGCGGGCGGTGTTGCCCTCGCCGTCGTCCACCACCACCTCCAGCACCCCGGTGTCTCCCGTCGAGGCGCGCGGCGACGCCTCCACCTCGAGCGTCGTGCCGTCCAGACGGGCAGAGACCTCGGCGACGGGCGAGGGGCCCGTGTCGAAGGAGAGGGCGTCGCCGTCCGGGTCCTCGGCCAGGGCGGCCAGGTCGAGACGGGCGGTCTCGCCGGGCGCCACGTCGAGCTGCGTGCCGGAGAACGTGGGCGGCTGGTTGCTCGACGGCGTGACGGTGACGGGAAGGGTGAGCGTGGAGACCTTCCCGGCGGGGTCGTCGGGGCCGCTGCCGTCGGTGACCTCGAAGCTGATGAACGTCTCGCCGAAGTAGTCCGGGGCGGACGTGAACCGCAGGGTGGTGGCGTCGGCGACGAGCGGCGACCCGTCGGAGTGCGGCGAGCGGACCGAGCGGTCGTCGGTGATCCGCGGCGAGGTCCCCGGCCGGGTCACCACGTACTCGTCCAGGGTCACGTCCACGGTCTCGCCGGAGCGGACCTCTAGGGCGGCCCCGGGGCGCAGCGCCGGAGGGGCGGACGTCCGGCCCGGGACGTGGACGAACGCGCCGCCGGAGAGCCCGTCCGCGTCGGTGATCCGGTAGAAGATGGTCCGGTCCTCGTCCCGGACGGGCACCTGCAGCGTGCCGTCCCCGTTGACCCCGACGTCGTCGGCGTCGACCGTCACCGACAGCTCCCGGATCGAGCCGTCGAGGTCCTCGTCGTTGGCGAGGATCGGCACGGTGACCGAGCTCTGGCCCGCGATGTCCTCGGGGCGGACCATGTCGTCGCGCCCCAACGGCACCTTGAGCGGCGCCTCGGGGTCGACCGTCACACGGACCTCGCCGACCGCGGTGGCGCCGCGCGCGTCCGCCACGGTGTAGAGCAGCGCGTACGAGCCCGGGTCGTGCGGGGCGAGCATCTCCACCCGGTCGCCGTCCACCTCGCCGCCCAGCCGGTCCGCGCTCTGCAGGCCGTCCGCGACCAGGGTCAGCTCGTCGCCGTCCGGGTCGGTGTCGTTGAGCAGGACCGCCGCCGTGAGCGCGCGGTCCGGGCGCACCCACAGCCGGTCCGGGATCGCCGCGGGCGGATGGTTGACCTCGTTGGCGGGCGCCACGCCCACGGTGACCTGCCCCACCGCGACGGCCCCCATCGCGTCGACGACCCGGTAGGTGAAGGTGTCGTCCCCGGCCGCGTCCGCCGACGCCGTGTACTCGATGACGTTGCCGTCGATGTCCGACACCCGCCCCAGCGTCGGCGCGGACATCACCGAGTCGAGCCGCACCGAGTCCCCGTCCGGGTCGATGCCGTCCAGCGGCACCGCGATCCGGGTGGTGGAGCCCGCGAGGACCCGGGCCGTCACCGGCTTGGGCTTGGGCGGCTGGTTGGACTCCTCGTCACGCGCGAGGACGTGGATCGTCACCTGCGCGGCGGTGGCCTGCCCGAGCGCGTCCACCACCTCGTAGATCGCGTAGGCGGTGGTGGGCTCGGGGCCCGCCTTGAAGCGGAGGGTGTCGCCGGCGAGGAAGAGCGTGCCCGCGGCGGGGTCCGGCTCCTGCACCAGTTCGGGCGCCAGCGCGAGCGTGCCGCCGTCCGGGTGGCTGTCGTTGCTCATCACGGGGATCGTCACGTGGTCGTCCGCCCGGACCGTCACCTCGTCGTCCTCGGCGATCGGCGGCAGCGGCTTGGCGGGGGGCTTGACCGGCACCACCTGGACGTGGCCTTCGGCCGTGGCCCGCCCGTTGGACACCGTGTAGCGCACGGGGACCGGGCCGGTGAGCCCGCCGGAGTCCGAGACCCGCAGCACCCGGTTGTCCACCACGCCCACGGCGACCCCGGCCCCCTCCGGCACGTCCACCGACTTGACCACGAGCACCCCGCCCGCCGGGTCGGAGTCGTTGGCCAGGACGTCGACCAGCGTCTCGCTCCCGCTCTGCACCAGGGCGGTGTCGTCCGCGGTGACCGGCGGGTCACCGTCGTCGGAGGGCTCGTCCACGTCGACCCGGATGGTGGACGACGACGAGCCCGGGCCGTTCGCGGCCAGATAGTCCAGGTGATAGGTGCCCGCCTTACGCGCCGTGAACGAGATCGTCCCCTCGGCCGGGTCGTCCGTCACGTCGGCGTCCGCGACCCGCTCCACCTTGGCCAGACGCAGTCCCGTCCCGGTGGGGTCGACGTCGTTGGCCAGCGGCCGGAGCTCGACCGCCCGGCCCACGATCGCCCGCGCGTGGTCCGGGTTGGCGACGGGCGCGGCGGCGTCCACCGGGTCGACGCGGATCGGCAGGTCGGTGGTGGACTCCACCCGACCGTCGGAGACGGTCACCGCCACCGACTTCTCCTCGCCGCCCTGGCCCCCGTCC
Organism: Actinomycetales bacterium; assembly: GCA_012841845.1. Classification (GTDB taxonomy): domain Bacteria; phylum Actinomycetota; class Actinomycetes; order Mycobacteriales; family Mycobacteriaceae; genus Dietzia. The sequence continues at coordinate 3,309 of DUTZ01000516.1, forward strand.
CGGAAGGTCAACCTGCCGTTGGGCAGCAGAGTCGCCGTGTCCCCGGGCACCGACGTCTCGGCGCGGACGGCGTACACGTTGTCGCCGTCCGGGTCGGTCCACCCCGCGAGGGCGTTGATGTCCACCGAGCGCCCCCGGGCCACCCGGACCGGGTCGGCGGGGCGGGCCTCCGGGGGATCGTTCTCGGACTCCGGGCGGATGGTCACCTCGACGTCGGCCTCGTCCTCGCCGCCGCGGCCGTCGGAGGCCTTGTAGCGGAAGCGCAGGACCCCGTCGGTGTGTTCGGGGACGTCGATCTGCAGCGCCAGGCCGCCGTCGGTCTGCCGGACCTCGGCGCCGGCGGGCTGCGGGCCGACGAGCTCCGCGACGAGGGTGTCGCCGTCCGGGTCGGTGTCGTTGTCCAGGACCGGCAGCC
>DUTZ01000517.1 GCA_012841845.1 Actinomycetales bacterium
GAGCTGCTCGGCGTGCCCGCGGAGCGGTGCGTCGTGATCGAGGACGCGGTCTCCGGCGTGCAGGCCGGCGCCGCGGGCGGGTTCGCCCACGTCGTGGGTGTGGACCGGGGTGCCGGGCACGACGTCCTCCGGGCGGAGGGGGCCGACGTCGTCGTCGACGACCTGGCCGAGCTCATCGAGGGCCTCCCGGAGGCGCGGACGTGAGCCCCGTCGTCCCCGGTCGGGGCCCGGTCCACGACACCGTCGGCGAGTCCGTCCCCGGCAACATCCGCACGACCTACGGCGTCAACCTCCGCAGCCACCTCGAGGTGCCGGAGATCAACCGCTCCACCCACCCGGTGGACCCGTGGCGCTGGGTCGAGACCAGCCCGCGCGCCACCCCGCTCGGCGTCTCCGAGACCCAGTTCGCGGTGGCCAACGGCTACCTGGGGATGCGCGGCAACCCGGAGGAGGGGCGCGACACCCACCACCACGGCACCTACGTCAACGGCTTCCACGAGACGTGGCACATCCAGCACGCCGAGGACGCGTTCGGCCTGGCCCGCGAGGGGCAGACCATGGTCAACGCGCCGGACACCAAGACGATCCGCGTGTACGTGGACGACGAGCCGCTGCGCGTGGGCACCGCCGACCTCGAGCACTACGAGCGCAGCATCGACTTCCGCGACGGCATCCTGCGGCGCGAGCTCACATGGCGGACGCCGTCCGGCAAGAAGGTCGTCATCCGCACCACCCGCATGGTGTCGATGGTCGAGAAGCACCTCGCCGTGATGACGTACGAGATCGAGCTGCCGGAGGAGCCGGCCCCCGTCGTCGTCTCCTCCCAGGTCCTCAACCGGCAGGACGGCGAGGACGAGTACCACATCGCCCCGCCCGACGGGCACCGCGACTTCGACCCCCGCCGCGGCGAGGGCATGGACCACCGCGTCCTCGAGCCCCGGCTCAAGCGCGGGGAGGGCGGCTTCCAGACCCTCGGCTACAAGTGCGCCAACTCGGGGATGACCGTGGCCGTGGCGGTGGACCACCAGCTCACCACCGACGACGACGTGACCGTCCGCACCGACGTCGACGACGACGCGGCGAGCATCGTCTACCACGCCCACGTCACCCCCGGCCGCGTCCTGCGGCTGACCAAGATGGCGGCGTACCACACGTCCGGGGCGGTCCCGGTCCGCGAGCTCGCCGACCGCTGCACCCGCACCCTCATGCGCGCGCACGACCGTGGCGTCGAGGACCTGCACCGCACCCAGCGCGACTGGTACGACCACTTCTGGCACCGCGCCGACGTCGAGGTGGAGGGCCCGGCGGAGACCCAGCAGGCCATCCGCTTCAACCTCTTCCAGCTGGCCCAGGCGTCGGCGCGCGCGGAGACCGCCGGCATCGCCGCCAAGGGCGTCACCGGCAGCGGCTACTCCGGCCACTACTTCTGGGACACCGAGACCTACGTCCTGCCGTTCCTCATCTACACGCGCCCCCAGTTCGCGCGGAACGCCCTGCGCTTCCGGTACTCGCTGCTGGACAAGGCGCGGGCCCGGGCCAAGGAGCTCGCCGTCAACGGCGCCCTGTACCCGTGGCGCACGATCAACGGCGAGGAGGCCTCCGCCTACTACGAGGCCGGCACCGCGCAGTACCACATCAACGCCGACATCGCGCACGCGCTGGTCAAGTACATGTGGGCGACCGGCGACGAGGAGTTCATGATCCGCGAGGGCGTGGACGTCCTCGTGGAGACCGCCCGCATGTGGGTCTCGCTCGGGTTCTTCGCCGACGACGGCCGCTTCCACATCCACGGCGTGACCGGGCCGGACGAGTACACCACCGTCGTCGACAACAACCTGTTCACCAACGCCATGGCCCGCTTCAACCTCGTGGCCGCGGCCGTGGCCTGCAAGCGCATCGCGGGCCTGAACGACGGCCGGTGGGAGGCGATCTGCCGGCGCCTCAAGCTGGGTGACGACGAGTTGGCCCAGTGGCGCCGGGCCGCCGAGAACATGGTGATCGCCTACGACGCCGAGCTCGGCGTGCACCCGCAGGACCAGGACTTCCTGGCCAAGGAGGTCTGGGACCACGACCTCGAGGAGCCGAAGCGCCCGCTCCTGCTGCACTTCCACCCGCTGGTGATCTACCGGCACCAGGTGCTCAAGCAGGCCGACGTGGTGCTGGCCATGTTCCTGCGCGGCGACGAGTTCTCCGAGGACGACAAGCGCCGCAACTTCGAGTACTACGACCCGCTGACCACCGGCGACTCCACGCTCTCCGCCGTGGTGCAGTCGATCATCGCGGCCGAGATCGGCTACTGCGAGGAGGCCTTCGAGCACTTCTCCAAGGCGCTCGTCGTGGACCTGGCGGACGTGCACGGCAACGCCGCCGACGGCATCCACGTGGCCTCGTGCGGCGGCGTCTGGTCGGCGCTCGTCAGCGGCTTCGGCGGTATGCGAGACTACCGCGGCGCCATCTCCTTCGACCCGCGGGTGCCCGCCGAGTGGGGCGCGCTGACGTTCCGGCTCACCGTCCGCGGCGTGCACGTGCGCGTGCGGGTGACGCACGAGGAGCTCACGGTGGTCAACCTCAACGGCGGCGACTTCGTCTGCACCGTCCAGGGCACCGAGGTCCCGGTGCCCTCCGGCGAGACCGTGACCGTGGCGCTCGACGAACGGGCCGGCGCCTGCCGCCCGTGCTCGGCCGACGCCTGACGCCTCCGGCTCGCGCCGCCCCTCCGGCTCGCGCCGCCCCTCCGGCTCGCGCCGCCCCGCCCGGGTTGCGCATCATTTCGGGCGGCCCGGGCGCGGGTTGTGCATCCGTGTGGTGACGAAACAGGTGCGCAACCGGGGTGCGGCCCGACGAGACGGGTGCATAACCGCGGACGATGGGGCGGGGTGCGCGTGTCCGCCGGAGATCAGCGGCGTTCGTCGAGCTGGACCCGCAGGACGTGCAGGGACGTGGCGAGGCCGTCGTACTGCGCGACGAGCTGCACGAACCCCACGAGCTCGGACTCGTCCAGGTGGGCGGCCAGCGCGAGCCACGTGGGGTCGGTGAGGTCCTTGGTCCGCACCAGCTCGTCGACCGCGCACAGCAGCGCGCGGCGCCGGTCGTCCCAGCCCGCGGTGGCCGGGTCCTCCAGCGTCCGGGCCACCTCGTCGTCACCCAGCCCCACACGCCGACCGATGCGCTCGTGGTGGGCGCGCTCGTACGCGCTCCCGCGCAGGTGCGCCACGCGGAGGATCACCAGCTCGGTGTCCTTCCTGCTCAGGACGCCGAAGGGCATCATCATGCCGGAGTAGGCGAGCCACGCCGGGAACAGCCGGCGCGCGTGGCCGAGCGTGGAGAACAGGTGCACGTCGCGGCTGCCGGTGACGCGCGCGCCGAGGCGGGCGGCGGCCCAGCCGACGGGGCCGAGCTCGCGGAAGCCACCGGGGCGGATGCGGGGGGAGGGCTGGCTCATGGCCGTCAGGGTAGGGCAGGCGACGAGGCTGGCATGGTCGGTTCGCCGAGAAGGTACGGCGAGAGCGAGGAGCGGTGGGCGTCGACGTCGAGGGCGCGGTTGAGCGGCGGGAACGCCCGCTGCGGGCACGCCGGACGCTCGCACATCCGGCAGCCCGACCCGATCTGGGTGGCCGCCGCCGTGTCCGCCAGGTCGAGCCCCTGCGCGTAGACGGTCCGGTGCGCGTGGCGGGCCTCGCAGCCCAGGCCGATCGCGAAGGTCTTGCGCGGCTGCCCGAAGCGCATGGGGCGGGTGGTGACGGTCCGGGCCACCCACAGGTGCAGGCGGCCGTCGGGCATCTGCGCGAGCTGGCGCATGATCTTGCCCGGGGTCTGGAAGGTCTCGTAGACGTTCCACAGCGGGCACGTGCCGCCGGAGGTCGTGAAGTGGAAGCCGGAGGCGGACTGGCGCTTGGACATGTTCCCGGCGCGGTCCACGCGGACGAAGCTGAACGGCACGCCGGCCGCGCCCGGGCGCTGGAGCGTGGACAGGCGGTGGCAGACGGTCTCGAACCCGGTGGCGTGGAAGGTCATGAGCCGCTCCACGTCGTAGCGGAAGTCCTCGGCCGTGTCGAGGAAGCGCTGGTAGGGCATGAGGACGGCGGCGGCGAAGTAGCTGGCCAGGCCCCGCAGGGCGAGCGTGGTGGCGGCGGGTGAGCTGAAGGCGCCGTCGGCCACGAGCCCGTCGAGCAGGTCGCGGTGCTCGAGGAACGCCAGCTCGGAGGCCACGCGGAACGCCTGCTGACCGGGCGTGAGGTGGGCGGACAGGTCGAGCCGCCGGTCGTCGGCGGTGTAGCGGTGCCACAGCCCGTCCGGCAGGTCGACGCGCCGGACCACGCGCACGCCGTGGCGTTCGGCGAGCCGGTTCTCGAGCTCGGCCCGGACGTCGCCGCGGTTCATCCGGATGCGGGTGGTGAGCTCCTCGGCCACGGTGTCGAGGGAGTCGATGTAGTTCTGCCGCTGGTAGAAGTAGTCGCGGACCTCCTCGTGCGGCATCGCCAGGGCGGTCCGCTCGACCCCGTCGTCGAGCGCGTTGCGGCTCTCGGTGAGCGCCGCCAGGAGGTCGGCGGCGTTCTGGTAGCGCTGGTGGAGGACGACGAAGGCGCGCGCGAGCGACGGGTGGGCGCGGACCAGGTCGACGACCTCCGCCGCCGGCACGCCGGCCGAGACCTGGGGGTCGGACAGGGCCTCGGTGACCTCGGCGATGAGGCGCGTGTCGGCGTCGGAGGCGAAGAACGTCGAGTCGACGCCGTACTCCTCCGAGATCTTGACCAGGACCCGGGAGGTGACCGGGCGCGTGTCCTTCTCGAGCTGGTTGAGGTAGCTGGAGGACAGGCCGAGGGAGGCCGCGAAGGCGGCCTGGGTGAGCCCGTGCTGCTCGCGGAGACGGCGCAGGCGCGCGCCCATCGCGTGGGAGGTCATCGGCCGATCACCCCTGTTCTCGTGGGTGGGGCGGCGGGACACGGCGTGATGTCGGCCACGCACCATGTGGAGCGCGCTCCGTTCCCGGCGCCCGGTGTGCTGCGGGGACGGGGCCATTCTTCGCAAACTTTGCAAGACCCGCAAGGAAACTCGCCACATTTGCAGAAAATGCAGGTAGACGCCGTGTTTCCGATGTGGCACGCTGATCAGGTACCGGATCGGAGCTTGGCAGAACTGCGAAGGCCGGTCCGCCCCCGAGAGAGAAAAGAGTCGCGATGTCGAACGTCGGCAAGGCCCGTACCGCTGCGGAGATCCAGCAGGACTGGGACTCCAACCCCCGCTGGAAGGGCATCACCCGCAACTACACGGCCGAGCAGGTCGCCGAGCTCCAGGGCACGGTCGTCGAGGAGCACACCCTCGCCCGCCGTGGCGCCGAGATCCTCTGGGATCAGGTCAACTCGATGGACTTCGTCAACGCCCTCGGCGCGCTGACCGGCAACCAGGCCGTCCAGCAGATCCGTGCCGGCCTCAAGGCCGTCTACCTCTCGGGCTGGCAGGTCGCCGGCGACGCCAACCTCTCCGGCCACACCTACCCGGACCAGTCGCTGTACCCGGCCAACTCGGTGCCGAACGTCGTCCGCCGCATCAACAACGCGCTGCTGCGTGCCGACGAGATCGCCCGCATCGAGGGCGACACCTCGGTCGAGAACTGGCTCGCCCCGATCGTCGCCGACGCCGAGGCCGGCTTCGGTGGCGCGCTCAACGCCTACGAGCTGCAGAAGGCCATGATCGCCGCGGGCGCCGCCGGCGTGCACTGGGAGGACCAGCTCGCCTCGGAGAAGAAGTGCGGCCACCTCGGTGGCAAGGTGCTCATCCCCACCTCGCAGCACATCCGCACCCTCACCTCGGCCCGCCTGGCCGCCGACGTCGCCAACGTGCCGTCGGTGATCATCGCCCGCACCGACGCCGAGGCCGCCACCCTCATCACCTCCGACGTGGACGAGCGCGACAAGCCGTTCATCACCGGCGAGCGCACCCCCGAGGGCTTCTACAACGTCAAGAACGGCATCGAGCCCTGCATCGAGCGCGCGAAGGCCTACGCCCCGTACGCCGACATGATCTGGATGGAGACCGGCACCCCGGACCTCGAGTACGCCAAGAAGTTCGCCGAGGGCGTCAAGGCCGAGTTCCCGGACCAGCTCCTGTCGTACAACTGCTCGCCCTCCTTCAACTGGAAGGCGAACCTGGACGACGACACGATCGCCAAGTTCCAGCGCGAGCTCGGCGCGATGGGCTTCAAGTTCCAGTTCATCACCCTGGCCGGCTTCCACGCCCTCAACTACGGCATGTTCGACCTGGCCTACGGCTACGCCCGCAACCAGATGACCTCGTTCGTCGAGCTGCAGGAGCGCGAGTTCAAGGCCGCCGAGGAGCGCGGCTTCACCGCCGTCAAGCACCAGCGCGAGGTCGGCGCCGGCTACTTCGACCAGATCGCCACCACGGTCGATCCCAACACGTCCACCGCGGCGCTGAAGGGCTCCACCGAGGAGGGTCAGTTCCACTGATCCGCAGGTCGGCCGGCTAGCCGGTCGGCGGACACCGTGACGTGATCACACCGGGGGCCGGGCCGTCTCCTCGAGGCGGCCCGGCCCCCGGTGGCGTTCCACCCCGACGGCGCAGCAGGCCCCGGCGCCCGGAACCGAAAGGCCCCCGCTCATGAGCAGCACCCCCGACGCCGCCGGTGATCCGGACCGGATCACGCGCGTCGGGATCGTCGGGGCCGGCCAGATGGGCGCCGGGATCGCGGAGGTGTGCGCCCGCGCGCACGTCGACGTCCTGGTGTGGGCGTCCACCCGCGAGGCCGCCGACGCCGGCCTCGCCCGCGTCCTCGACTCGCTGGACCGCGGGGTGTCCTCCGGCAAGATCACCGGACGCGAGCGCGAGCAGGCCGCCCTGCGGCTGCGCCTCACCACCGACCTCGGCGACCTCGTGGACCGTCAGCTCGTCGTGGAGGCGATCGCCGAGGACGAGGCCGCCAAGACGGCCGTCTTCCGGGATCTCGACCGGATCGTCGAGGACCCCGACGCCGTCCTCGCCTCCAACACCTCCTCCATCCCGATCATCAAGCTGGCCATGGCCACCACACGGCCGCACCGGGTGATCGGCATGCACTTCTTCAACCCCGTCCCGGTGCTCCCGCTCGTCGAGCTGGTGAGCACGCTGGAGACCGGGGACACCGTCCGGAGCCGGGCCGAGCGCTTCGCCGAACAGGTGCTGGGCAAGCAGGTCGTGCACTCCACCGACCGTGCCGGGTTCGTCGTCAACGCCCTGCTCGTGCCCTACCTGCTCTCCGCGATCCGCATGGCCGAGTCCGGGGCCGCCAGCCCGGAGGACATCGACAAGGCGATGGTGCTCGGGTGCGCGCACCCGATGGGCCCGCTCGCTCTGGCCGACCTCGTGGGCCTGGACACGGTCAAGGCGATCGCGGACGCGATGTACGCCGAGTCCAAGGAGCCGCTGTACTCGCCGCCGCCCCTGCTGCTGCGGATGGTCGAGGCCGGCAGGCTCGGAAAAAAGGCAGGTCACGGCTTCTACCGGTATGATGCGTCGAGATCGGTGGTCCGTCCCGCCCCGTAGGCGGGAGCGGGCCACCGCGGGAATCCGGGGGAGAAGGACATGCGGGCGATGACCCGTCGCGCGTTCGCCGCGCGCGTTCTCGCGGCGACGAC
>DUTZ01000518.1 GCA_012841845.1 Actinomycetales bacterium
GGCGGGCGGCGAACCCACGGGCTTGGTACCCGTCGGCTTGGCGCCGGTGGGCTTGGCCCCGGAGGGCCCGGCCGCGGTGGTGGCCGCCGGGCTCGAGGCCGAGGTGGACGACGACGAGGACGCCTCCGACGCCGGCGGGGCCGCCTTCGTCTCCGTCGGCTTGGATGCGGTCGGCTTGGACGCGGTCGGCTTCGATCCCGTGGCCTTCTTCGCGGCGGCTTTCTTCGCCGGGGTCTTCTTCGCCGGGGTCTTCTTGGCCGCGGCCTTCGTGGCCGTCTTCGTGGCGGGCGACTTCTTCGTCGTCTTCTTCGCCGGCGACTTCTTCGTCGTCTTGGTGGCGGTCGCCTTCTTGGCCGCCGTCTTCTTGGCGGGAGCCTTCTTCGCGGGCGCCGCGTCGGCTCCGGCGCCGGTCGTCTCCGCGGTGGCCGCCGTCTTATTGGCGGGCGCCTTCTTGGCGGGGGCCTTCTTCGCGGGGGCCTTGCGGCCGGACTTCGCACGCTCGCTCTTGCGCTCGGCCCGCTTGCGGGAGGCGAGCTCGGCCGCCGACGTGGGTCGGTCCACGACGGCGCCCTCGACCTCGCGGGCCTCGGCCGCCGCGACGAACTCGGCGAGGGCGCCCTCCACCGCGTCAGCCAGCGGCCACGGGTCCGGCACGAGGTCCTTGCAGGCGATGAAGCCCACGTGGAGCAGTCCGTCGAGCGACATCACGGTGCAGTTGAGCCCGGCGCCGTGGAACACCGGACCCAGCGGGAGCATCTTGTCGATCTTGGCGCCGAGGAAGTACAGCGGGATGTTGGGCCCGGGCACGTTGGAGATGACGAGGTTGTGGACCACCGGGTGCCGCTCGGACAGACGCAGCCGCGAGTACATCCGCACCGCCGACCCGAACACCGACGGCGCCGCGAACTGCGCCCAGTCCGTGAGGAGGTTGGCGTCGAGCGCGTTGGTGTGGTCCTTGGCCACGATGTTCGCGTCGCGGATCGCCTCGAGCCGCTCGACCGGGTCCTCGACGTCCGTCGAGAGGGACATGAACATGCCCGAGACGCGGTTGGTCCCCGGCCGGGACTCGGCGGCGTGGACGGACATCGGCACCATCGCGATGAGCGGCTTGGCGGGCAGCTCGCCCAGCTGGTCCAGGTAACTGCGCAGGGCCGTCGAACACACCGCCAGCACCACGTCGTTGACGGTCGTGCCGAAAGCGTTCTTGACCCGCTTGATCTGGTCCAGCTCGAGGCTCGCGAACGAGATCGTCCGGTGGCCGGTGATGGTGTGGTTGAACGGCGTGCGCGGCGCGGTGAACGGCGCCGGCATCGCCAGCCCCTTGCGGGCGCGGTTGATCCACGACGGCAGCACCCCGAGCGTGCCGGGCAGCAGGGAGGCCAGGCGCCAGGGGGTGGCCAGCCGCGAGAGCGCGCCGCCCACGGCGAGCTCCAGTGCGCCGGAGCCGCCGGCGGTCTCCTTGACCAGCTCCTCGTCGAGGGTCGGGTCGTCGGGGGTGAGGGTGCACAGCTGCGACATCATGTTGGCGCCGGTCACGCCGTCGACGGTCGAGTGGTGCATCTTGGCGAAGACCGCGATCCGGTCGTTCGGCAGGCCCTCGATCACGTGCATCTCCCACAGCGGCATGGACCGGTCCATGGGCGTGCCCGCGAGGTGGGCGGCGAGTTCCGCCAGCTCCCTGTCCGTCCCCGGCTCGGGGATGCCGACCCGGTGCAGGTGGTGGTCGATGTCGAAGTCCTCGGCCTCGACCCAGACCGGGTGGTCCACGTTGAGCATCGAATCGTGGAGCTTGCGCCGGAACCCCGGCATGCCCTTGACGCGGCGGTTCAGCTCCGCCCGGATGGTGTCGAACGAGTACCCGCCCTCGATGGTAGACGGGTCCAGGACCATCAGCCCACACACGTGGAGAAGCTGGGCCCTGGTCTCGAAGTAGAGAAAGCTGGCGTCAAGTCCGCTCAAGCGCTGCATACGGGGAGTTTACGACGCTCGCGCGCACGGGGTGCACGATCCCCCGGACCCACGCCCCCGCGCACGTCCGGAGCCCGGACGGGCCCGGAGAAAGTAAACCGGGGTCCGGGCCAGCGACGAACCGGCCGCGTCCCCCGACACACGCCCCCACGCTGTCGGCTTCCACGACCACCACGCGGATCGCGTGGCTGTCCGACGGATCTCCGGCCCGGAGACCCCGCTCCATCAGGTGACTCATCCAGCACCAGACGGCACCGATCAGGGTGGTCCATCACGGCGGCGATGTCAACGTGGACACGCGTCACACGAGTTCAAGGACGACCCACGCGATCACGACGAGGGCGATCAACGACAGCAGCGCCACCGTCACACGCGATCGAGGCATCACCGGACCTCCTTCCCGTCACCGGCGGCCCGCGGGGCCAC
>DUTZ01000519.1 GCA_012841845.1 Actinomycetales bacterium
CGAGCGCGACCCGTACCGCGAGCCCGTCGACCGCCGTGACACCCGGCGGCGCCCCGACCCCCGCCGGCAGCCGGACCCCCGCCGGCGCCCCGATCCCCGTGGTCGGGTGGACGCGCGGAACTGGCGCGCAGCCGGTCGGCCGGCCAGCCAGCCCCGTAGGCGCCGGCTCGGACCGCTGCGGGGGCTCGCCCTGCTGCTGGCGGTGGTGCTCACGCTGGGCGTGGCGTCGCTGATCTGGGCGGATTCCAAGCTGCAGCGGATCGACGCGCTCACCGACTACCCGGGCCGCGGCGGCAACACCCCCGGCACCGTGACCCTGCTCGTGGGCACGGACTCGCGCGAGGGGCTCACGGAGGAGCAGCAGGCGCAGCTGTCAACCGGCTCGGAGTCCGACGCGGGCGGCAAGCGCACCGACACGATGATGCTCGTCTACACCCCGCGCGGCGGGGACCGCACGATGCTCATCTCGCTGCCCCGCGACCTGCTGGTCACCATCCCGGACTACGGCCAGAACAAGCTCAACGCCGCCTACACGTTCGGCGGGCCGCCGCTGCTCGTCCGCACCCTCGAGGAGCAGACGGGCGTGCGGATCGACCACTACGCGGAGATCGGCTTCGGCGGGTTCGCCGGGATCGTCGACGCGGTGGGCGGGGTCGACCTGTGCATCGAGCAGCCCATCGACGACCCGATGGCCGGCATCAACCTGGCGCCCGGCTGCCAGACGCTCACCGGCCCGCAGTCGCTGGGCTTCGTCCGCTCCCGCTACGGCTTCGCCGAGCAGGACCTCCAGCGCGTCCGCAACCAGCGGCAGTTCCTGGGGGCGCTCATGAAGAAGATGATGGACCCGGGCACCCTGCTCAACCCGTTCAGCGCGCTGCCGCTGCTCGACGCCTCCACCGAGGCGATCACCGTGGACACCGGCGACCACATCTGGAACCTCGCGTCCGTGATGTGGAAGGTCCGCGACGACCCGCTCACCGTCACCACGCCGTACGACGGCATGGGCTCGGGCGCCGTCGGCTCCTACCTGGTGTGGGGCCCCAGTACGACGGCGTTCTTCGACGCGGTGGCCTCGGGCGACACACCGCCGCAGGAGTACCTGGACCCCGGGCCGTAGGGCCGGATCAGCACCGCACCGTAGGGCCGGATCAGCACCGTAGGTCCGGGAGTGGCGCGACGGCGAGGTCAGCCCGCCGGCGTGATGGAGACGATTCCCCAGCTACCGTCTTCCGCCTGCGCCACGCGGACCCGCTGCCGGATGGTGACGGGCTCGGCGTCCGGCGGGGTCTCGGTGAGCGTGACGTCGAGCAGCTCGGGCGAGAGTTCGCGGATCTGAACGCAGTGCCGGGTGCCCTGGGACAGGCGGTCGACACCCTCGGTGCGCAGGCGCTCCTCGGACATGCGGCTGCTCGGCGAGACCGCCTCGAACGCCCCGGCCGCGGACCGCTCGACGTAGTAGGCGTGGTCGAAGGCGAGCACGGCGCCCGCCGGGGTGTCCAGGCTTCCTGGGCCGTCGCCGGACACCAGTCCCGGCCCCTCCACCGCGGGGCAGTGGTCGGCCGGCGCGGCGGCGGGGGC
>DUTZ01000520.1 GCA_012841845.1 Actinomycetales bacterium
CCAGCTCGACGGTCGTGGCGCCGTCGGGGGTCTCGCCGATCGTCGTGGTGGACCGGTGCCCGCCCGCCTCGGCGCTCTGCACGGAGAGCCAGTCGGCACCGGCCGCGACGGCGCGCCGGGCGTCGTCGACGGTCGCCACCGTCACCACCACCGCCGTGCCGGCCGCCTGTAGGGCGCGGACCGTGTCGGGGTCGGGGATGCCGAAGGTGAAGGAGACGACGGCGACGGGGTCGGCCACGAGCGCGGCGAGGGTCGCCTCCTGGTCGAAGTCGGAGAACTCCGGGTCCTCGGCGAGGGTGATGCCCAGCCGCTCGGCGACGGGCGTCAGCGCCTCCGCGTAGCGGGCGAGCGCACCCGGGTCGGCGGCCAGGGCGGCGTCGCTGTCCGCCCGGTCGACGAGGAAGACGTTGACGCCGAACGGCGCGTCCGTCGCGGCCCGCACGCGCGCGATCTCCTCGCGGGTGGCGGCGGCGTCGAGGTAGCCCGAGCCGATCATCCCGAGCCCGCCCGCCTCGGCGACGGCGGCGATGAGCTCCGGCGTCGTGGGGCCGCCCGCCATCGGTGCGCCGATGACGGCGCGGCGCAGGTCGGCGGGTCGGAGCCGGGACGAAGAGCCGGCGGTCGTGTTGTCGGTCGGGCGGTCGGTCATGCCTCCGACGCTACGCCCGGCGGCACGGCCCGGCGACGGGTGGCGGCGTAGACGAGGCCGCCGATCGCAAAGACGACCAGACCGCCGACCACCGACTGCCACGGCAGGCTGCCGGCCACCGCCACGCAGCCCACGGCCCCGAGCACGGGCACCCAGGCGGGCAGGCGCCGTTCCTCGCGGCCGAGCCGCAGCGCCGCCGAGTTGGCCACGAGGTAGTAGATGAGCACGGCGAAGGAGGAGAAGCCGATCGTCTGCCGGACGTCGGCCACCAGCACGACGCCGGCCACGATGACGCCCACGACGATCTCCGCCACGTACGGCGTCCGCGCGGTGGCGTGGACCTTGGCCAGCGCGCCGGGCAGGTGGCGGTCCCGGGCCATGGCCATCGTGGTGCGCGAGACACCGAGGATCCCCGCGAGCAGCGCGCCCAGCGCCGCGACACCGGCCGCGACCCGTACGACCGGCGACAGCGCGCCGCCGGCGATCTGCTCGGCCGCCTCGAGCACCGGAGCCTCGCCCGCGGCGACGCCGCCCACCCCGAGGACGTGGATCGTGGTGGCCAGGACGGCGGCGTAGACGGCGATCACGATCGTCAGCGCCACGACGACAGCCTTGGGGATAGTCCGCTCCGGCTCGCGCACCTCCTCGCCCATCGTGGCGATGCGGGCGTAGCCGGCAAAGGCGAAGAAGCAGAACCCGGCGCCGCCGAGGACGCCGAGCAGGCGGGCGGGCCAGCCCTCGCCGTCGACGGCGGGCGCGGCGAACGGGGTCTCGGGGGCCTCGACCGGGCCCACCCACGCCGTCACCACGACCACGGCGAGTACCACGAACACGATCGCCACCAGGACCTTCGCGGCGGCCGCCGACCGCTGCACGCCGAGCACGTTGAGCACCGTGAGCACGAGCACCGAGGCGGCGGCCACGACGTTGGCGTGGGCCGGCCAGATGTACAGGCCCGCGGTGAGCGCCATGGCGGCGGCCGAGGCGGTCTTGCCCACGACGAAGCCCCAGCCGGCGAGGAACCCGGGCAGGGGCCCCAGGACCTCGCGGCCGTAGACGTAGGTGCCGCCCGCAGAGGGGAAGCGGGCGGCGAGGCGGGCGGAGGACAGGGCGTTGCACGCGGCCACGACGGCGGCCACGGCCAGCGCCGCCCAGACGAGCGAGCCGGCGCGGTCCGCGGCGGGGGCGAACGCCACAAAGACGCCGGCGCCGATCATGGCGCCCAGGCCCACCACCACCGCGTCGGTGAGCCCCAGACTGCGGGAGAGGGAGTTGGTCACGCGACCGACGCTGGCACGGCCGGATGACGGGAAGGTGAACGCCGCGGCGGAGGCGGGTCCGGCGGGACGACTACCATCGTTTCCCGTGCACCTTCGACGCCGGTTCGGGCTGACGGCCTCCGCCCTCGTGGCCGCCGTCGCCCTCGCCGCGTGCGGCTCGGACGGGTCCCCCACCGACGGCGACGCCCC
>DUTZ01000521.1 GCA_012841845.1 Actinomycetales bacterium
CGGGCGTCGCCGACCTCGTGGACATGGAGGGCTACGCCGTCGCGGCGGCCGGGGCGGCGTTCGGCCTGCCGACGCGGCTGGTCAAGCACGTCTCCGACCCGGCCGACGAGTCCGCGGGCGCCACGTGGACCGAGGGCGTGGACGCCTGCGCCCGGGTGCTGGCCGAGTGGGTGGGCACGCGGCTGGGGTGACGCCGGTGTGACGGCGACGACACCGCCGCGCCCACCCGGACCGGGGATTCAGCGGGCCGTTCACGTTTGTTCACCCGGCGGCGACGCGCCCGTAGGGGCCGCCACCGACACTGGCTGCTGCTGCCCCGAGGGGGAGCAGCCACGACCGCCGCCGTCCCGGGGAGCCACCATGCGTAAGAACCTGTTCCGCTCGATCACCGCCCTCGCCGGCGTCGCGCTGCTCACCGCGGCCTGCGGCGAGAGCGCCAGCTCCTCCGACGCCTCCGGCGAGGGGAACGGCGACGGCACCACGCTCACTCTCGCGGCCGTCCCCTCCGAGGAGTCGACCTCGCTGCAGAGTCAGTTCGAGGTGCTCATCAAGCATCTGGAGGAGGAGACGGGCACCACGATCGAGGTCCAGCAGGCCACGGACTACGCCGCGGTCGTCGAGGGGCAGCGCGCCGGCAAGATCGACATCGCCGCCTACGGCCCCTTCTCCTACATCATCGCCGCCGACGGCGGCATCCCCCTCCAGCCGCTCGCCGCGGTGATCGACGAGGAGGGCGAGGAGCCCGGCTACTTCTCGGGCGCGTACGTCCTGGCGGACAGCGAGATCCAGGACCTCGAGGAGGCCCGCGACAAGCGCGTGTGCTTCGTGGACCGGGCTTCCACCTCCGGCTACCTCTACCCGTCCGCGGGCCTGCTCGACATCGACATCGACCCGGCCGAGGACGTCACCGAGGTCCTCGCGGGCGGCCACGACGCCAGCCTGCTCGCGCTGAAGAACGGCGAGTGCGACATCGCCTACGCCTTCGAGGACATGGAGGGCCAGCTCGTCGAGGGCGGCGAGCTGGAGGAGGGCGAGGTCCGCCAGATCTGGAAGTCCGAGCGCATCATGGGCTCGCCGATCGCGGTCAACACCGACTCCGTGGACGCCGAGATCGTGGAGAAGCTCCAGGAGGCGTTCACCACCGCCAACGTGGAGACCTTCGTCGAGAAGGGGCTGTGTGACTCGGTGGAGGACTGCCCGCTGCCGGAGGGTGCCGAGTGGGGCTTCGCCGTGGTCGAGGACGGCGACTACGCCGGCGTCCGCGAGGTCTGCGACATCACCCAGGCCGAGGCCTGCAACGTCTGATCCCCGGAAGAGACGAACAGAGCTGACACCACAGGATCGGATCGCGCCATGACCCAGGCCCCCGTCGTCTTCGAGAACGTCACCAAGCAGTTCAGCCCCACGGTGCGCGGGCTCGACGAGGTGTCGGTGGAGGTCCGGCCCAACCAGGTGACGACCCTGCTCGGCCTCTCCGGCTCCGGCAAATCGACGCTGCTGCGGCACGTCAACGGGCTGCAGAAGCCCACGTCGGGGGAGATCACCACCCTCGGGGTCCGGGTGGACCGGGCGAGCGAGCGGGAACTGCGCCGGCTCCGACATCGGATCGGGTTCATCTTCCAGCACTTCCACCTGGTCGGCTCGATGTCCGTGCTCGAGAACGTGTGCACGGGTCGGCTCGGCCGCCTGCACGGCCCGCGGATCTCCCTCATGAGCTACCCGCGGGCCGTGCGCCGCGAGGCCCTCGAGCAGCTCGACCGCGTGGGCCTGGCCGACCGGGCCTACCAGCGTGCCGACACCCTGTCCGGGGGCCAGCAGCAGCGGGTCGCGATCGCGCGCGCCCTGATCCAGAAGCCGGAGATCCTGCTCGCCGACGAGCCCGTGGCGTCCCTCGACCCCGTCTCGAGCAGCCTCGTCATGGAACTGATCCGCGACATCGCCCACGAGCAGGACCTCACCGTGCTCATCAGCCTGCACCAGGTCGAGGTGGCGCTGAAGTACTCCGACCACCTCATCGGGCTGCAGAACGGGCAGGTCGTGCTCAACCGTCCGGTGTCGGCGATCGGCCGGGAGGAGGCCTACGACGTCTACCAGAAGGTCGCCGTCCCGGACTCCGTCGAGGAGATCGCCCGCGGGCCCCGCGTCCGCACGCCCCGTGACCGGGCGATGGCCGACGTCGTCATCCGATGAGTTCCGCCCTCGCCGAGCGGGAGGCCGAGACCGAGCTCCGGTTCCCGCCCCGACCCGCACCCTCGATCCGGGCGCTGGCCGCGACCGCCATCATGGTGGCGTTGTTCGCCGCGTCGGTCTGGTCGGTGATCGAGCTCCGGATCAACGTGGCCTCGATCGTCGACTCGGCGGAGAACGCCCGCCGCTTCGTCGGCCGGATGTTCCCGCTCGACTTCCCGCCCCTGGCGGAGACGCTCGACCTCGTCGCCCAGACCCTGGCCATCGTCACCCTCGCCACGCTGCTCGCGGTGGTCCTCTCGTTGCCGCTCGCCCTGCTCGCGGCCTGGAACACCACGCTGCACCCGTCGCTGCGGCCCGCCGCGCGCGCCGTCATCGTCCTCATGCGGGCGCTGCCCGACCTGGTCATGGCGATCTTCTTCTTCCGACTCTTCGGCCTCGGCGCGGTGCCGGGCATCCTCGCGATGGGGCTGCACTCGATCGGCATGATCGGCAAGCTCTACGCGGACGCCACGGAGAGCCTGGACAACGGGCCCAAGGAGGCCATCCGGGCGGCCGGCGGGGGCCGGTGGCAACAGATCACCGCGGGCATCCTGCCGCAGCTCATGCCCCAGATCATCGCCACCGCGCTGCACCGGTTCGACATCAACCTGCGGACGTCCGTGATCCTCGGCTACGTCGGGGTCGGGGGCATCGGGCTCGCGATGGCCGAGGCGCTGCGCACCCTCAACTACCAGCGCGGCATGGCGCTGGCGTTCATCGTGCTGGTCCTGTGCATCGTCGTCGAGCTCATCTCCGGCTCGATCCGCGCGGCCCTCATGCGCCGTTCGGGGGCGACGCCCGGGTACGTCGGCACGTGGGTGGACCGCGCGCTGGCGCGGGGCGGCGTCGACGGGGCGTCGCGGCCCGAGCGGCTCACCCCGCCGTGGTCGCACGAGCGGATCTACCGCGCCGGGGGGATCCTCCTGCTGGTCGGCCTCGTCGCCGCGTCCTTCGCCGGGTCGCGGATCGACCCCGACCGCGTGTGGAGCGGGATCCTCGCGTTCCCCTCGACCCTCGGGCTGTTCTGGCCTCCGGGCGGGATGGACATCCTCGGCGACATCGCCTCGCAGATGCTCGTCACCATCCAGATCGGGCTGGCCGCCACGCTGCTGGGTGCGGTGCTCGCGATCCCCATCGGGATCTTCGCCGCACGCAACGTCGTCGGCAACCGGGCGGTCACCACGGCCTTCCGGATCCTCATCGTCACCGTGCGCGGCATCCCGGAGCTGATCATCGCGATCGTCTTCGTCGTCATCTCCGGGCTCGGCGGCGTCGCGGGCACCCTGGCCCTGGCGATCGGCGCGGGGGGGCTGCTGTCGAAGCTCGTCGCGGACTCCCTCGAGGAGACCGACGAGCGGGTGCAGGACGCGCTGCGGGCGGCCGGGGCCGGGCCGGTCCAGGTGTTCTTCGCGGCCACCCTGCGCCAGGCGCTGCCGGCGTTCGTCGCCCACGTCATGTACCTGCTCGACACCAACATCCGGTCCGCCACGCTGCTCGGCATCGTGGGCGCCGGCGGGATCGGCTTCCTCCTGCTCAACGCCACCCGGGTGCTGCAGTTCGACGTGGTCACCACGATCCTGCTCTTCATCCTGGCCACGGTGCTCGTGGTGGAGGCGCTGTCGCTGTTCGTCCGTCGCTGCGTGCGGTAGGGCGCGGGGCGGCGGCGGGCGGGGCCCGCGCGCCGCGTCCGCGACGCGCCTAGCCGAGTCCGTCCAGGGTCTCGGCCGCGATGCCGAAGGACAGGGTCATGCCGGTCCCTGTGGTCATGGTGACGACGGTGACCGTCTCGTCCCGGCGCCGGCGCAGGTGGCTGCCCGCGTCGGGGGACTTCGCGTAGACCCCCTGCCACCGCTGCCGCACCCGGAGCCCCTCGACGCCCAGGACGGCCGCCACCTCGGCGAGCAACCGCTCGGAGATCCACTCCTCGCAGAACGGGTCCACGGTCACGTCGTAGGTGTGCGAGTCGCCGACCAGCAGCGTGCCGTCCGGGCGCTCGGCGAACATGACGTTGGCGTCCATGCGCAGCAGCTCCGGGGCATCCGCGGCGAGCTCGTCCCGCACGGCGGACGCCCCCGGCAGCGAGGCCATCCCCTCGTACCGCAGCATCGAGGTCGCGGTGAGCACGGCCGCGTGGGTCCGCAGGCCCTCGGGCCGGTCGACGAGCGCCATCTGCAGCGCGCAGCGCCGCAGGTCGACCGACTCGGCGACGTCGGGCAGCAGGTGGTCGAGGTCGTGGCCCACGCAGACCACGACGTGGTCGGCGGCGATCCCGCCGCGCGTGGTGGCGACGGCCGCGTCGCCTCCGGTGCCGCGCTCCACCCCGAGGACCGCGGTCCGCCAACGGAACTCCACCCCGAGCCGGCCGAGGTGCTCGGCCAGGCGACCCACGGTGGTGCGCGGGTCGACGCGCAGGTCCAGGGTGAGGTCGGCGCCGCCGAGCAGGTCCCC
>DUTZ01000040.1 GCA_012841845.1 Actinomycetales bacterium
AAGGCGGGCGCCGGGTGGAAGGCGGGCGCCGGGGGCACCGGCGGCCGGCCCCGCGGTGTCGCGAGAGCCCCGTTCCCGGCCGCGAGGGAGGCGAGGATCGCCACCAGGAAGACCAGGGGCGCCGCGGCGTGGACGAGCAGGAACTCCTGGACCCCGGAGTCCATGACGGTGAAGACGTTCTCCACCATGTACCAGCCGCGCAGCACCAGGAACAGCATCCCCAGCACCCCGGCGACGACGACGCCCCCCGCCTTCCGGCCGAACGCAAAGGCCCAGGCCATCATCGTGATGACCATGAAGAGTGCCGTCCCGGCGATGTACGGCAGAAGGTCCGCGGTGGACGTGAGCGAGGTGGGCATCAGCCAGCCGAAGAGGAGGTCCTCGCCCGTGTCGTTGCTCACCGCCGCCTGCGCGGCCTGGACCGGGACGAGCACGGCGGGCAGGACCGCGATCCATCGGCGTCCCGGGGCCCCGAACGCCACCATGAGGACGGCGAGGAGTGCGAACGTCCCTGCGTCGACGTACATGCCGACGTTCTCGACCGGTCCACCGGACGTCCGCAGGCCGGTGAGGGCGGCCGCGATCCCCAGCCAGATCACCATGAGGACCGCCAGGGCGATCAGTTCGCGGCGGGGCGGGACGGCACGCTTCGTGGGCTGCTGCCGGGGCGCGTGATCGGGGTGCACCGCCCCACCCTAGGACGCGCGCACCGCCCCGGTCTGTCCCCCGAACGGCCGACACCCGGCCCGCCCGGGCGCAGGTCAGGAGATCATCGAGCCGCCGGTCGAGCCGGCGAGGATCTCGCTCGCATGGTGGTAGACCTGCTCGGTCGTCAGCGGCGGCGTGAGGATCAGCCACGGGCGGAACAGCAGGACACCGGCGGTGATGATCTCGGTGGAGTTCATACCGGTGAGACTATCCCGCCGCGCCGTCAGCCCGCTGCTGCCCCAGCCGCCGCCCTCGCCGCCGCGACTGCCGGGGTTGTGCATCTCTTTCGGGACGCAGGGGATGCGCAACCACCCCGGCGCCGGGCCGAACGGATGCGCAACCCGGCGCGGGGCGGCGGTGGGACACGCGCCCGGCGCCACGTCGTCAGCCAGCCACCCCGTCCGCCAGCACCGCCTCCAGCCGGTCGAGCGCCTCGGCGATCTGCGCGGTGTCCCCCGCGAAGCTCAGCCGGACCGTCTGCCGGCCGCGGGCGGTGTCGAAGTCGACGCCGGGCGTGAGCGCCACCCCGGTGCGCTGCAGCACCTCGGCGCACCAGGCCACGGAGTCGTCGGTCCAGCGTCCGACGTCGGCGTAGACGTAGAACGCGCCGTCCGGCGGCGCGATGTCGGCCACACCCATCTCGGCGAGCCGGCGCACCATGAGCTCGCGGTTGCGGGCGTAGCGCTCCACGTGGGCGTCGAGCTCGGCCGCCGACTCGTCGGTGAAGGCGGCGACGGCGGCGAACTGCGCGTCGGCCGGCGGGCAGATGGTGAGGTTGCCGGACAGCCGGTCCACGGGGTCGCGCAGGTACTCCGGCAGCAGCATCCAGCCGATCCGCCAGCCGGTCATGGAGAAGTACTTGGACACCGAGCCCATGACCACGGCCTCGCGGCTCGTCTGCCACGCGCTCGCGCACTCCCGGCCGTAGGTGACCCCGTGGTAGATCTCGTCGCTGACGAGCAGTGTGCCGTGCTCCTCGCACCAGCGGGCCAGGGCCGCGAGCTCGTCGGCGTCGATGATCGTGCCCGTGGGGTTGGCGGGACTCGCCACGATGAGCCCGGCCGGGGCGTGCCCGAGCGTCGCCGTCACCTCCTCGAGCTGGGCCACGGTGGGCTGGTAGCGGGTGTCCGCGCCGCAGTCGATCTCGTGCACGCGGCACCCCAGCGCCTGGAGCGTGTTGCGGTAGGCGGGATAGCCGGGGCGGGCCATGACCACCGTGTCGCCGGCGTCGAAGGCCGCCAGGAAGAGGACCGTGAAGCCGCCGGAGGACCCGGTGGTGACGACGACGTCGTCACCGGTCACCGCGATCCCGTCCCGCCGCCGGTGATACCCGGCGATCGCCTCTCGCAGCGGCCGGATGCCCAGCGCCTCCGTGTAGCCGAGGATCTCCGTGTCCAACGCGTGGTGCGCCGCCGCCAGGACCGGTCCCGGCGCGGGCGTCGAGGGCTGGCCGGCGCAGAGCATGATCACGTCGCCGTGGGTCTCCTGCCGGCGCGCGGCCGCGGCCAGGACTGTCATGACGTGGAACGGCTCCACGGCCGAGCGGCGGGACGGGATGCGGGGTACGGCCATACCCCAGACGCTAGCCGCCGCCTCAGAGGGTGAGCCCGAAGACCCACACGAGAAGCGTCATCGTGACGAGCGTGATGAGCACGATCCCGATGAGGTTGAGCCACAGCCCGCCGCGGATCATCTGGCCGATCGTGACGTAGCCCGAGCCGTAGGCGATCGCGTTGGGCGGCGTGGCCACCGGGAGCATGAAGGCACACGTCGCGGCCAGCGCCACCGGGACGGCCAGCAGCATCGGGTCCACCCCGAGGCCGAGGGCCACGCCGCCGGCCACCGGTAGGAACGTCGCCGCCGTGGCCGTGTTGCTGGTCAGCTCGGTGAGGAAGATGATGCCGGCGGCCGCGATCACGACGAGCAGGACGATCGGCAGGCCGCCGAGGGCGCCCGCCTGGTCGCCGATCCAGTCGGTGAGGCCGGAGCCCGAGAACTGCGACGACAACGCGAGGCCGCCGCCGAAGAGCAGCAGCACGCCCCACGGCAGGTCGAGCGCCGCGTCCCACGTGAGCAGCCGGACCCCGCGCCTGGTCCCCGCGGGCAGCAGGAACAGCAGCAGGCCCGCGGCGAGCGCGATGCCGGCGTCGGAGATCGGCGGGTCCTCGAACAGCAGGGGTACCGACACCCACGCGACGGCGGCCGCCACGAAGACGGCGAGGACGCGCTTCTCACCGGACGAGGTCGGGCCGAGTTTGGCCAACTCGTCGTCGAACAGCTCCCGTCCGCCCGGCAGCCGCTCGATCTCCGGCTTGAACAGCACCTTGGTGAGCAGGAACCACGTGATGACGAGCATGACCAGCGACAGCGGGAGTCCGACGAGCATCCACTGCCCGAAGCCCAGCTGCACGTCGTGCTCCGTGCTGAGGTAGCCCGCGAGCAGCGTGTTGGGCGGGGTCCCGATGATCGTGGCGAGCGAGCCGACCGACGCCGCGTAGGCGATGCCGAGCATGAGCGCGGTGCCGAAGTTGGAGCGGATGACGGCCTGCTTGACCTCGTCCGACTGCGGGTCGGCGTCGGCGTCGACCTGCGGCAGGGCGCCCTCGCCGTCACCGTCGGCGTCGGGGTCGGCGGCGGTGTCGTCCTTGGCGCCGAGCTCGGAGGCCAACATGAGCACGGAGACGCCGATGGGCAGCATCATCACCGCGGTCGCCGTGTTGGACACCCACATGCTGAGGAAGCCGGTGGCGATCATGAACCCCGCCACCACCTGCGTGGACCTGGTGCCCATCGCCCGGACGGTGAGCAGGGCTATACGCCTGTGGAGATTCCAGCGCTGCATCGCGATGGCGATGAGGAACCCGCCCATGAACAGGAAGATGATGTTGTTGCCGTACTGCGCGCCCACGTCGTCGACCGAGATGTCCTCGCCGAACACGGGGAAGGCGATGAGCGGCACGAGGGCGGTCGCGGGGATCGGGATGCACTCGGTCATCCACCAGATGCCCAGGAGCACGGCGACGGCCGCGGTGAGGCGGGCGTTGTGCTCGAGGTCCCCCGGCATGACCGCGTAGACCAGGAGCGCCGCCGCGAGGCCGGCGACGGTGCCGATGACGCTGCGGAGGAACTCCTTCCGCGGGACGGCCTCCTCGCGCTCGCCCGGCGACTGCTGCTCGATCTCGGCGCCCCGGTCGGGGTCCGCGTCGAGCCCACGCAGGTGCGGGGACAGCACCCGCGGGGAACCGGCGTGCCGGGGATCGGCGTCCCGGGGATCCCCCTTGTCGCCGTCGCCGTCGGTCGCCATCGCCGCCCCCTCGGGTCCTCGACCCCGAGCCTCCCGCCGGGGTGCTGTGGCCCCACCGTAACGGCGGCGCCCCGGCCCCACGACCGTTTCCCACCCGGCGGCGCGTCCCCG
>DUTZ01000522.1 GCA_012841845.1 Actinomycetales bacterium
GCGGACCTGGACGCAGTCCATGCCCAGCGAGTGGCGCCCCGGCAACGGGAGCCCACGACGGGTGTCGAGCCGCAGGTCCACGCCGCCCGCCCCGCCCGAGCCGACCGGGCCGAGACGGGCGTCGTCGAGCGCGCCGCCGGCCGTGCCCACCATGTCGCCCTTCCACTTGGGAAAGCCCCACAGCTCGTTGCCGGCCGCGAGCGTGAAGTCCTGGTCCACCGGCAGCTCGTGGATGTGCTGCACCACCCCCACCCCGGGCAGCCGGACCTGGAAGGCCAGGCCCACCTCGTGGTACGCGCCCAGGACGTTGCCGGGGACGTCGTGGTAGCGGACGTGGATCAGCGTGACCGGGGTCCGGCCGCCCGGCAGTGCGACCGGCTCCGCCCCCGCCCGGTCCAGCACCGCCGACTGCCGCCCCTCGGCGATGAGCCGGCGCGCCACCGCGGCCCGGGAGAGGAACGCGGCGCCCGAGATCGAGGCGGCCACGACGGGGACGGGGAACTCGACGGTGCGACCGGCGACGACCTGGCTGGTGGGAGTGCTCATGAAACGACCGTATCCGCTCGACCCGATCCGGGTATCCGGGACCGGCGGAGCCGCTACCGTGAGCCCTCATGACCAGCGATCATTCCGTCCCCGCCGGCGCCGACTCCGCGCCGATCATCGGCTCGGCCGAGGAGATCACCGTCGAGTGGCTCTCCGCCGCGCTCGGGACCGAGGTGACAGCCGTCGCCGTCGCCCCCGTCGGCACGGGACAGCTGGGCACGGGCCTGCTCGTCGACGTCACCACCGCGGAGGGGCGGGGCGCGGAGGAGGCCGACGTCCCCGCCCGCCTGTTCGTCAAGCTCCCCACCGCCGACGTGGGGATGCGGCCGCTGGTCCACGGCGTCTACCGCGCGGAGGTGGTGTTCTACCGCGACCTGGCGCCGACCCTGGCGATCCGCGCCCCGCGCTGCCACTACGCGGCGATCGGCGACGAGGGCACCGGCGAGTTCACCCTCGTCCTCGACGACGCCGCCCCGCGCGTCCAGGGCGACCAGCTCGCCGGGCTCACCCCCGCGCAGGCGCTCGACTGCGCCGTCAACCTCGCCGGGTTACACGGCCCGCGCTGGTGCGACCCGACCCTCGACGCGATCCCCGGCCTGCCCCGCCCGAGCGCCGAGGACAACGCGGCCCTCGACGAGATGGCGGGCCCCACCGTCGAGGCGTTCCTCGCCGAGCTCGGGCACCGGCTCTCCGACGAGGAACGCGCCGTGTGCGCCGAACTCCCGTCGCTCGTGGGCCGCTGGGCGAACGGTCGCCGGGAGCGCTTCGCCCCCATCCACCAGGACTTCCGGGCCGACAACATGCTCGTCGCCCCCTCCGGCGACCTGCCGAGCCTCGCCGTCGACTTCCAGACCATGACCATCGGCCTGCCCGGCCGCGACCTCGCCTTTCTCCTCTCCACGAGCCTGTCCCCGGAGGACCGCCGCGCCCACGAGGACGCGATCGTCGCCGCCTACCACGAGGCCCTGCTCGGCCACGGGGTCACCGACTACGATCTCGACACCTGTCGCGACGACTACGTGTACGGCCTGCTCCAGGGCCCGGTCATCGGCACCTTCGGCTGGCTCTACGGGAGTCGTACCGAGCGCGGCGACGACATGTTCGTCACCATGATGCGCGGCGCGGCCCGGGCGATCGCCGACCACGACGCACTGGACGTCGTGCGGAGAGGGTGACGAGCACCACTCGTCCGGCGGCTAACACATGCTTCACCTGCGCCGATAATCGAGTCGTGCGCGGGCGGACCGTCCGTGCCCGGGTCCGCCCGGTTCACGACAAGACAGGGAGCTCACCATGCTCAAGGCCCTCGCCGACTTCCTCGCCCAGTTCGACTTCACCACCGGCTCCTCGGCCGCGATCGACGCCGTCGTCTCCGACTCGGCCGCCGCCATCGAGAAGTCCTTCGGCTTCGAGAGCTCGCTCGGCCAGATCGCCGTGACCAGCATCGGCCGCGTCGGCGAGGTCCCCACCGCCGAGTGACGCTCCCCGCGTGACGCGACGGACCTCTCAGGCCGTCGGGCCGGCCTTGCGCCCCTTGTACTTGGGCCGCAGCAGGTTGGCGGGCGAGAGGACGTCGTCGACCTCCTCCTCCGTGAGCAGGCCCATCTCCAGCACCACCTCGCGGACGCCGCGCCCGGACCGCGCACACTCCCGGCCCACGAGGTCGCCGTTGTGGTGCCCGATGATCGGGTTGAGGTAGGTGACGATGCCGATCGAGTCCATGACGTTCTGCCGGCACACCTCCTCGTTGGCCGTGATCCCGCGGACGCACTTCTCCGTGAGCGTCTCGAAGGCCGTGGTGAGCAGCGAGATGGACTCGAACATGGCCTGCGCGATGACCGGCTCCATGACGTTGAGCTGCAGCTGACCGGCCTCGGCCGCCATGGTCACCGTGACGTCGTTGCCGATGACCTTGAAGCAGACCTGGTTGACCACCTCGGGGATCACCGGGTTGACCTTGGCCGGCATGATCGACGACCCCGCCTGCAGCTCCGGCAGGTTGATCTCGTTGAGCCCCGCCCGCGGGCCGGAGGAGAGCAGCCGCAGGTCGTTGCAGATCTTGGACACCTTGGCCGCGGCCCGCTTGAGCGCGGCGTGGACGTTGACGTAGTCGCCGGTGTCGCTCGTGGCCTCGATGAGGTTCATCGCCCCGGTCACCGGCAGGCCCGTGACGTCCCGCAGGTGGTGGATCACCGCCCGCCGGTAGTCCGGCGGGGTGTTGACGCCGGTGCCGATGGCCGTGGCCCCGAGGTTGACGTCGAGCAGCATCCGCGCCGCCGTGCCGAGCACGTGGAGCTCCTCGTCGAGCGTCACCGCGAAGCCGCCGAACTCCTGGCCCAGCGACATGGGGACGGCGTCCTGGAGCTGGGTGCGCCCCATCTTGAGGACGTCGCGGAACTCCTCGGACTTGTCGTAGCACGCCTCCCGCAGGGCGACGATCGCCGGCTCGAGGCGCTCGAGCGCGTGCCACAGCGCGATGCGGAACCCCGTCGGGTACGCGTCGTTGGTGGACTGGGAGCGGTTCACGTCGTCGTTCGGGCTGACGATGTCGTAGGAGCCCTTGGGATGGCCGAGCCGCTCGAGCGCGAGATTGGCCACCACCTCGTTGGTGTTCATGTTGACCGACGTGCCGGCGCCGCCCTGGTAGACGCAGGACGGGAACTGGTCCATGCACCGGCCGTCCTCGAGCACCTCGTCGCAGGCGCCGATGATCGCCTCGGCCACCGTAGGGTCGAGCACCTCCATCTCGAGGTTCGCCAGCGCGGCCGCCTTCTTGACCATGACCATGCCGCGGACGA
Organism: Actinomycetales bacterium; assembly: GCA_012841845.1. Taxonomy (GTDB): domain Bacteria; phylum Actinomycetota; class Actinomycetes; order Mycobacteriales; family Mycobacteriaceae; genus Dietzia. The sequence continues at coordinate 3,345 of DUTZ01000522.1, forward strand.
AGTCCGGGATGTCGCTGATCGTGGTGGGCGCGATCGGGAAGTTCTCGATCGCCCGCACGGTGTGCACGCCGTAGTAGGCGTCCGCCGGGACCTCCCTCGTGCCGAGCAGGTCCTCTTCGGTTCTGGTCTCGCCCATCGCTGGCCTTCCCGTCGCGGTTCAGCACGGCAGTATCCGACGCCAGCCTAAGCACACCGGGGCGACGGTGCAGACGATCAGCGGGGAGAGCCCGTGAACCGGGCCGGTGCACCCCGACCCCGCCTAGGCTGACCCCATGCGGCTTCCCGATCTCCCCGGCAGCCTGAGCCCCCTGGGCGCCGGCGCCTCCCGGCGCTCGCGGGCCCTCGAGTCCTCCAAGGGCCTGCTACGCCGCCTCTATCCCTCCGACGGCGTCACCGGCAGCATCGTCGATCGCCGCGAGATCCCGCTCCCCGCGAGCACCTGGCCCGTCTTCGGCATCGCCTTTCTCGGCTTCGCCACGCCGGTCATCGGGTTCGTCGAGCTCGCGGAGCGGATCACCGACGGCGCCAAGCTGCCCTTCGACCAACCGGTGATGGAGTGGCTCCAGCGCCGGCACTCCCCCGCCACGACCCGCGCCATGCGGGCCGTCACCCACCTCGGCGGCGTCTGGGCGGTGCCCGCCTTCGCGCTCGCCGCCGCCGGCTACCTGGCCTACGTCCGCGGGAGCCGCCGCCCGGCGGCGCTGCTCACCGTGTCGCTGGTGGGGTCGACGACGATCAATTCCGTTCTCAAGATCATGTACCGCCGCGAGCGGCCCACGTTCTTCGCCCACATCGTCCAGGAGAAGAGCTACTCCTTCCCCAGCGGCCACGCCATGGCCAGCGCGGCGCTCGCCGCCTGCGCCGGTGTCCTCGCGTGGAAGACCCCGCTGCGCTGGCCCGTCATCGCCGGCTCGGCCGCCTACGTCCCCGCGATCGGCGTCACCCGCATGTACCTCGGTGTGCACTTCCCCAGCGACATCCTCGCCGGCTGGTGCGTGAGCGTCGCGTGGGTGGGCGAGGTCGCCACCATCATGTGGCTCATGGACCGGCTCGACTCCTCCCGCACCGACGTCCACTTCCTCGAGGCCGCGGGCCCCCGATGAGGATCGACCTGCTCCGCGGCGACATCACCCGCCTGTCCGCCGACGCGGTCGTCAACGCCGCCAAGAGCAGCCTGCTCGGCGGGGGCGGCGTGGACGGCGCGATCCACCGCGCCGGCGGTCCCGCGATCCTCGCCGCCTGCCGCGAACTGCGCGCC
>DUTZ01000523.1 GCA_012841845.1 Actinomycetales bacterium
CCCCGCCGGGTTGCGCCTCCTTTTGGTCGTCCGCCCGCTGGGTTGCGCATCCGATTGGGTGCAGCCGGGATGCACACCCCCTGCGTCACTCGACATTTCGGATGCAGAACCCGGCCGGCGGGTCAGCCCGAGCACCATGCCCGGGCCGCCGCCGGCCGGGGCAGGTCACGCTCTCGAGGCGTAAGCCTCGGCCACGAGCCGGATCATCTCTGCGCGATTGCGGTAGTACATCTCCTTGGTCACCACGATCACGGTCCAACCCTGCGCGATGAGCCGATTTCGCCGTCGGATGTCTCTCTTGATGCGTGCGGGGTCGGCGAAGTGGCCGTCGCCGTCGTACTCCACGGCGATCTTCCGGCGGCGGTCCGCCAGGTCGAGGTGGTAGCCCAGGCCGGCGACCTTGACCTGCGGTACGAGGTCGGTGAAACCGGCGTCCGCGAGTGTCATCCGCACCCGGGTTTCCATCGGCGACTGCGACCGACCGTCGGCCACGGCGAACACGCGCCTCGCCCGCGCCGCGCCCCAGCGCCCGGCCACGGCCGCCATGGTCTCGTCCATGTGCTCGAGGCGCAGGATGTGGCCGTGCAGTGATTCCACTGCGATCACCGCGTCCTCGAACGGTAGAAACCGGGCCAGGTCGAAGGCCGTCCACCGGGGCGTGGTGACGCGCGCTCCCGCCACCGTCGCGACGGCGGCCTCCGGAACGGCGAACCGACGGATCCGGATTCCCGCCCGGCGCCGCATACTCGTCCCCACACAGATCTCCGGCGGCGCGTCGTCGGGATGGGGTCCGCCGTGTACCGCGACCGCCGACCATCCGCACAACACCGCCTCCGGATACAACGACGCCACCGCGAGGGATCGCGCGCGGAGGTCGTCCGGGTGATCCACCGGGAGCACGAGGCCGGTGGTGACCGAGCGGAACGCGTCGCGGCGGTCCGATCGCCGGAGCTCTGCGAGCGCGGGGCCCGACACGGCCGGCGTGGGGGCTAGTCGGGACGGGCGGGGGCGCGGATCGTGAGGGTCGTCGAGGTACACGGACCGAGCATCTCCGGATCCCCGAGGTCGTCGGCCCCGTCACGGTGCCGAACGTGGTCGAACTGTGGATGCGTCGGGACCATGTGGAATGGGTGAACTCGCTGGTCATCGACGCGGCGCCGGGCGACGACGACGAGGCCCCCACCTCGGCGACCCGATTCCCCGTCTTCCCCGTCCGGCCGCGCATCCTCCGGGTGCGCCCCGCCCGAGTTGTGCTTCCTCTCGGTCGCTCGCTCCCCGGGTTGTGCTTCTTCCTGGTGACCGAACGGAAGCGCAAACCCGAGTGCGCCCGACAATAGGGATGCACAACCCGGTGGGGGCGGCCCGGTGGGGGCGGCCCGGTGGATGGGCGACCCGGGCGCAGGCGCGGGGTGGACGAGTTCAGCCGGGGGAGTGGGCCTCGAAGACGGTCGCCCCCGCGGCGCGGAGGAACACCCGGTCGCCGGCCGGTTCGGCCCCGAGCGAGGTGAGGTCGCGCGCCCGGAACTTGAAGCTCGCGGTGCGGGGCAGGTCCGTGGTCACGCGCAGCAGCGACGGCCACTGCTTGGGTCCCAGGTCGGCCTGCTCGGCGAGGAACTCCCCGAACCCGGCGGCGAACCCGGCGGCGAACCCGGCCGCGAGCGCCGCGGCGTCCGCACCCACGCGCGGCACGACCGCCGCGGCCACGTCGTCCCCGATCGCACCCGGCCCGCGCACCACCTCGGCGGGCACCGCGTAGACGCCCACCTCGGCCACGTCGGGGTGCCGGCGCAGCACGCGCTCGATCGGGGCGGCCGCGAGGTTCTCGCCGTCGACCCGCATCCACCCGCCGGAGCGGCCGGCGAAGTAGACGTATCCGTCGGCGTCCACGTAGGCCAGGTCGCCGCTCCAGAACCGGCCGTCCCTCAGCCGCGAGGCGTCGGCCGCCGGGTCGTTGTAGTAGCCGGCGAACAGACCGGGGCCGTCGGCGACCATCTCCCCGACGGCCTCGTCGGCGTTGGCCAGCGCGCCGTCGGCCGAGAACTCGGCCCGCGGGCACTCGGCGCCGGTGGCGGGGTCCACCACGCGCACGCCGGCGGGCAGCGGCCCGAGCGCGGACTCCGGGGTGTCGGGGGTGCGGGTCACGGACACGCCGCCCTCGCTGGAGCCGAAGCCGTCCACCACGGTCACGCCGAAGCGGCGGGCGAACTCGCGCCGGACGTCCGGCGGGGCCTCGTTGCCGTAGACCACCCTCATGGGATTGTCGGCGTCGTCGTCGTTCTCCACGGTGGCGAGGACATACGAGAGCGGGGCGCCGACGTAGTTGGCGAAGGTACACCTGTAGCGGCGGACGTCGTCGAGCCAGCCCGAGGCGGAGAACCGTCGCCGCACCGCGATCGAGCAGCCGGAGAACAGGGCGATCGGCCATGCCACCATCACGGCGTTGGAGTGGAAGAGTGGCATGGCGCTGTACACGCAGTCGTCGGCGCCGATCCCGAAGCGCTCGGCGAGCATCCGCCCCGGCACGGCGATCTTGGACTGCGTGATCCGCACGGCCTTGGGGTCGCCGCTCGTGCCCGAGGTGAACACCAGCGCCACCAGGTCGTCTGGCCCCACCGGAACGTCGGCGGGGTCGGGGAGCCCGGCGCCGGCGTGCCGCTCGAGCAGTGCCGTCCACTCGGGGGAGTCCACGTCCACGACCGCCACGCCCGGGTCGAGGCCGTCGAGCAGCGGGGCGTGGTCGGCGTCGGTGAGCACCACGGCGCAGTCGGCGAGCGCGGCGTCGCGCGCCAGGGCCTCGCCGCGGCGCGTGGGGTTGAGCCCGGCCACCACGAGCTCGGAGCACGCCGCGGCCGCGAGCAGGTGGAGGTACTCGGGGACGCCCG
>DUTZ01000524.1 GCA_012841845.1 Actinomycetales bacterium
GAGGACGCGGCCACCTCCGAGGACGACCCGTCGGCCCCGGACGCCGACGCCACGCTGCCCGCGGACGCGGACCTCGTCGTCACACCCGGGGCCGAGGACGAGGCCGGCGGCGAACCGGACGCCGGCGCGGAGGGCAGCGACGGGGCCGACGCGGAGCCGCGCGAGTCCGTCGTCTCGCGGCTCACGCGTCGGCTCACCGACTTCGTCCGCACGCACGAGGACGCGGACGGAACACGTTCCAGGTCGGCCCTGCATAATGAGGACGTGGACGGCGACGTCGAGGACACGGCCGACGCCCGTGAGGCGGCGGACACCCTTCGCCGTCGGAGCCGGATCCTGCGCCGGGACCGTTCCGCGCAGGAGTCGGACGACCCGGAGTCGTAACCGCCCACACCGCACTCACCTGCACAGTTTTTCGCACCAGCAACGAAGGAGCCTTCCATGCCGGAAGCCGTGATCGTCTCGTACGCCCGTTCCCCGATCGGCCGCGCCAACAAGGGGTCCCTGGTGGGCATCCGCTCGGACGACCTCACCGCGCAGATGGTCAAGGCCGCGCTGGACAAGGTCCCCGCGCTCGACCCGACCCAGGTCGACGACCTCATGCTCGGCTGCGGCCTGCCCGGCGGCCCGCAGGGCTTCAACATGGCCCGCGTCGTCTCCGTGCTCGCCGGCATGGACACCGTCCCCGGCACCACGGTGAACCGCTACTGCTCGTCGTCGCTGCAGACCACCCGCATGGCGCTGCACGCGATCAAGGCCGGCGAGGGCGACGTCTTCATCTCCGCCGGCGTCGAGACCGTCTCCAACTTCGCCCAGGGCACGTCCGACCACATCCCGGACACCAAGAACCCGGCCTTCGCCGACGCCATGGCCCGCACCGAGAAGCGCGCCGAGGCCGGCTCCGAGACCTGGACCGACCCGCGTGAGCAGGGCATCCTGCCGGACGTCTACATCCCCATGGGCCAGACCGCCGAGAACGTCGCGCAGATGACCGGCATCACCCGCGAGGAGCAGGACCACTGGGGCGTGCGCTCGCAGAACCGCGCCGTCGAGGCCGTCGAGCGCGGCCACTTCGCCAACGAGATCACCCCGGTCACCATGCCCGACGGCACCGTGGTCTCCGCCGACGACGGCCCGCGGCCCGGCACCACCTACGAGAAGGTCTCGCAGCTCAAGCCGGTCTTCCGCCCCGACGGCACCGTCGCCGCCGGCAACTGCTGCCCGCTCAACGACGGCGCGGCCGCGCTCGTGATCATGAGCGATGTCAAGGCCAAGGAGCTCGGCCTCACCCCGCTCGCGCGCGTCGTCTCCACCGGCGTGTCCGGCCTCTCGCCCGAGATCATGGGCCTCGGCCCGATCGAGGCCGTGAAGAACGCCCTGCGCATCGCCGGCAAGTCGATCTCCGACATCGACCTGTTCGAGATCAACGAGGCGTTCGCCGTCCAGGTGCTCGGCTCCGCCCGCGAGCTGGGCATCGACGAGGACAAGCTCAACGTCAACGGCGGCGCCATCGCGCTCGGCCACCCGTTCGGCATGACCGGCGCCCGCATCACCGCGTCGCTCATCAACAACCTGCAGGCCGAGGACAAGCAGTTCGGCGTCGAGACCATGTGTGTCGGCGGCGGCCAGGGCATGGCGATGGTGCTCGAGCGCCTGAGCTGATCCCCCGCGGGCGGTGCGGCCAGCCTGCCCCGCGCGTTGTACGTCCGAGCCCCGCGCCTGTGTCGGCAGGTGCGGGGCTCGTCATTTGTCCGGTCTCGCGGATTCACACGCTTGAGGATCATTCACACGGGAAATTTCCTGTGTGAATGCACCTCAGGCGTGTGGATGTGGGCGGGCCGGCTCAGATGCCTGCTCAGATGCCGGCCTGGTCCAGCAGGCCGCTGCCCACGGCGAACGGGATGAGGGCGATCCCCACCGACGCGTTGTCGTAGACGACCTGCTCGAAGTCGCTCCCCACGGCCGAGCTCGCGGCGGCCAGGCCGGTGACGGCGGCGTCGAACAGGTCGGCCAGGAAGCCGCCGATGGAGCCGGACGGACGCGTGGGCATCATGGTGAGTTCCTCTCGTCGCGGGATGTGACGGGGCGCCACGTTACTCCGCGAGCGCCGACAGCGGTTCCGCTTCCGCCGGTCGAGCGTCCGGCCATGGGGCTTCTGGCGGTTGTGCTTCCGATTCGTCGGCGCCCCGCCCGGTTGCGCTTCCGTTCGACGACACAACGGATGCACAACCCCCGCGCCGGGCGACGAAAGGGGTGCACAACCGCCGCGGGCCGACCTGCCCGCCCCCGACATCGCCGCGGCCCCGGCCTCCCTGGGTCAGGGTGCCGGGGCCGCGGACGCGCTGCGCGCGAGGTGCGTGCCGACCGGATGGTCAGTCGCGGAAGTAGCTCATGAGGCGCAGGATCTCGATGTACAGCCAGACCAGCGTCACGGCCAGGCCCAGGGCCACGCCCCACGCCATCGTGGCCGGGGCGCCGGCGCGGATCAGGCGATCGGCGTTGTCGAAGTCCAGCAGGAAGCTGAAGGCGGCGATGCCGATGCAGATCAGCGAGAAGACGATCGCGATGGGGCCGCCGTCGCGCAGCGGGTTGAAGCCGAACAGCAGGTGGCCGAAGAGGTTGCCCAGCATGAGGACCAGGACGCCGATGAGGGCGGCGGTCATGAAGCGCGTGAACTTGGGGGTCACGCGGACGGCGCCGGTCTTGTAGACGAAGAGCATTCCGGCGAACACGCCGAAGGTGGCGAGCACGGCCTGCCCGATGAGGACGCCCGCGCCGGCACCGGCGATGTCGAAGGTGAACACCATGGACACGGCGCCCACGAACAGGCCCTCGAACACGGCGAAGATCATGGTCACCGGCGCGGAGTCCATCTTCTTGCCGAAGGTGGCCACGAGGACGGTGATGAAGCCGCCGATGCCGCCCACGAGGAGCAGCGGCAGCGCCAGCGCCGGGTTGGAGTTGGCGAGGAAGAACGCGACGATCGCGACCACGCCGATCACGCCGAGCGTGATGGAGGTCTTGGTGACGACGTCGTCGATCGTCATGGGGCGCATGTCGGCGTCGGAGCCGACACCCGCGTGGGCCTGCGGAGCGCCGAAGCCCTGGTCGTAGCCCAGCTGGCCGTAACCGGCCTGGCCGCCGAAGCCCTGCTGGCCGTACTGGCCCTGCTGGAACGCGGCGCGGTTGGCGCCGCCGAACTGGGTGGCTCCGCGCGCACTGGATTCGGACAGTGAGCTGAAGACCGGGTTGCTGCTGCTGCGCATCGAGGTCCCTTCGAGTTTGTCGGGGAAGGTCGGTATCGAGAGTCCCCGCCGGGTCACCGACGAATCACTCGTACATGTGGAACGCGCCGGAGTTGACGCTTGTTCCCGATGGTCAATGATTTCTCAGGAAACGTCCCGCCCCCGGCCCTCAGTGCGCCCCGGCCCCTCACTCCGCCATGTGCAGGTAGTCGCGGAAGCCGGAGGGGTCGTGGCGGCCCATGGAGGCGTGCTCGAACATGCCCCAGCCCTCGTCGCTGCCGAGCCGGGCGCGCGCGATGTGGTCGAGCACGCCGTAGGGGAACATCGAGACGTGCTCGGGCGCGGTGAGGTCGTATTCCACCGACTCCGACCAGCCGCGGCCCTTCCACTGCCCGTGCGTCCAGCGGGTGTCGCCCACGTAGCCGCAGCCCTGGGCCAGGGGCACGAAGCCCAGGGTCTCCACCTCGAGCAGCAGCGGCTCCCCCGCCGGCGTGGTGAGGTGCACGCGCGCGGACTCGGGGTGCCGGGTGCCGGGTCGGTAGGCGATCTCGATGCGCGGCCAGCCGAGCTGCTCCACGCGGCCGTCGTCCCACACGCGCGAGGCGTGGTTCAGGGTCCGGTGGCCGTCGACGTGCTCCTGCATGATGAGCAGCAGCATGTACCGCTCGAAGCGCAGCGGGACGTAGGTCCACCAGAAGCCCTCGCGGGGCTCGTCGGCGAGCCGCCCGGCGGGGTCGGGGTCGCCGCTGGAGCGGATCCCCCAGGACCGGTCGCGGGTGCCCACCCATTCCGCCGGGTCCACGACGAACTCCTCGCCGTCGACGAGCAGCGACCCCGACCACGTGCCGACCTGCGCGAACCTGCTGGCGTCGAGGATGGGGCGCGGGCCGTCCATGAGGATGTGGCGCTCCTCGAGCGCGGCGTCGAAGCTGCCCTCCCACCGCAGGTCGCAGGACAGGTCGGGGTGTTCGCAGACCACGCGCAGGCGGCGCAGCGGTTCGAGGACCTCGATGCGGTAGCCGCCGACGCGCGCCTCGAGGCCGCGCTCGTCGATCGCGTCGGAGAAGCGGACCGCGCGCTGGACGTCGCCCCGCCGGACGGTGGCGAAGGCGTCCACCACGCCGAGGTTGGGGTACACGCCCCAGCCGGTCACCAGGAAGACGCGGCCGGTGCGGTCGTGGGCGTTGAGGTAGTAGCGGTCGTAGAAGTTCTTGTCAGTGGTGTCGACCTGCGCCATCGACAGCGGCGTCTGGTGGACGGGGTACTCGTCGAGCGGGACGGGCTTCACGGCAGGGCCCTTTCGTCGCGGTGGGCGCCGGGTGGCGCGTGGGTGGTGGGTGCCCTCCATGGTCGACGACGACGAGGTCGTCCGTTGCCGAATCGACGCGTGTCAGAAATGGCCGGCCGGTTCCGGTGAACAGCCCTCCCCCGCCCGGCGCGGTGGCCGATGATGGGCGCACACGATCCCGCGACGGAAGGCGCCCCGAGATGTCCGAGACGAGTCACGACGACGAGGTGTCCGCCGAGAAGCCCCGACCCCTGCGCGTGGACCCGGCCGACGAGGGCGCGCATTCGCCCGACCCGGACGATCGCCTGTGGTCGGAGAGCTACTACGCGGACGCGATCAGCGACGACGGCAGGATCGGCGTGTACGCCCGCCTCGGCGACACACCCAATCTCGGGGTCGCGCTCATGTCGTTCGCGATCGTGCGTCCCGGGATGCCGTCGATCATCCTGTCCGATCCGCAGGCGCCGCTGCCGGTTCGCGAGGAGCTGACGTACACCGTGGAGGCCGGCGACTACACGGCCATCTTCGAGACCGTCGAGCCTCTACGGACGTATCGCGTGGTCGTCGACGGCACCGCCCACACCTATCCGGACCCCGGCGCGATCCTGCGCGGCGAGCCCGGCAGGCCCACCCGGGTGCGCGCCGAGCTGACGTGGGTCACCGACGGCATCGACTACCAGTGGACCGTGACCACCCGCTACGAGATGCCGTGCCGCGTCACCGGCACCGTGACGATCGACGGCGAGGAGGTCCCCTTTGCCGGCGACGGTCAGCGCGACCATTCGTGGGCCAACCGCGACTGGTGGGGGCTGCCGTGGATGTGGAACGCCTTCCGGCTCGATGACGGCGAGGGGTTCACCGCCGGGACCAAGGTCCATTCGGTGGTGATGCGCGACATGCCCTTCGCCTTTGGCTACGTCCAGAAGGGCGATGCGATCACCGAGCTCGGCGAGGGGTCGAGCATCGAGGAGTACGACGGCGACGGCCGCCTGACCCGCGCCGAGTTCACGCTCGCGGACGTGGACCTGAGCTTCACCGTGGAGCCGCTGGCCTACGGCAACATCCTGCTGGTCTCCGAGGAGGGCAGGGTCGCCCACTTCGTGCGCGCCATGGCGGACTTCGCCGCCTCCGACGGGCGCCGCGGGCGCGGCTGGATCGAGTGGGAGTTCGTGCTGGACTGACTGGAGCCAGCGGTGTCCGACCGTCGTGGAATGATGCGGGACATGAGCACTGAGCGCACCGGAGAAATACTCTTCTACCAGCGAGAAGACGGCCTGCCCGCCGTCGAGGTGACGTTCGAGGCGGACACCGTCTGGCTCAGTCAGCAGCAGATTGCCGAGCTGTTCCAGAGTTCGCGGACGAACATCGTGGAGCACATCCAGCATGTCTACGACGAGGGCGAGCTCATCGAAGAAGCAACCTGTCGGAAATTCCGACAGGTTCGACTCGAGGGCCCGAGGCGGGTCGCTCGTGACGTGTCTGATCGTCAGGATGATCACCGAGGGTGGAAACCACGCGACCCAGTCCCGCTAAGGGCCGTGTCGCGAGCCTGGAAGTCGGCCGAGCACCCACGCCCAGTCGATCCGCTCCTGCTCGAGCCGGATC
>DUTZ01000001.1 GCA_012841845.1 Actinomycetales bacterium
CCCGCGCGGACGCGGTCGGCCACGGACCCGGTGGCGTGCGGGGCGGGCAGGCCGGCGGGCACCACGCCGCGCGCGGCCGCGGCCCCGACGTCGAGCCCGTCGGACAGGCACTCCACGAACGCCGGCGCGACCCAGTCCCCGGCCAGGTCCACGTGCTCGGCGTCGGGGAACAGGGCCGGGGCCGGGGCGTCGGCGCCCGCCCAGACCACCAGGCCGCCCTCGTGGGCGAGCGCGGTGGCGTCGCGGGAGGAGGGGGTGAGGATGCGGCCGCCGGTGGCCAGCGTTGCGGTCATGGCCGCGATTATCCCCGAGTCGCCCACCCCCGGGCCGAGCGCGGGTCGCCTCACCGGTCCTCGAGCGCGCCCTCGGCGGCGAGGAACGCCCGGCGCAGCCCGTCGAGGACGGCCGGGTCGGGCTCGGCCCACAGGTCGCGGTCGGCGGCCTCGAGCAGCCGCTCGGTCATGCCGTGCAGGGCCCACGGGTTGGACCGGTCGAGGAACTCGCGGTTGTCCGGGTCGAGGACGTAGGACTGCGCGACCTGCTCGTACATCCAGTCGTCCACCACGCCGGTCGTGGCGTCCCAGCCGAAGAGGTAGTCGACCGTGGCGGCCATCTCGAACGCGCCCTTGTAGCCGTGGCGGCGCATCGCGTCGATCCAGCGCGGGTTGAGCACGCGGGCGCGGACGATCCGCCCCGTCTCCTCGGTGAGGGTCCGGGTACGCACGCGGTCGGGGGTGGTGGAGTCCCCCACGTAGGCCTTGGGGTCGGCGCCGGTGAGCGCGCGGACCGTGGCCACCATCCCGCCGTGGTACTGGTAGTAGTCGTCCGAGTCCAGGACGTCGTGCTCGACAGAGTCGATGTTCTTGGCCGCCACCTCGATACGCCGGTACGCGCGCCGCATGTCCTCGCCCGCCGGGGCGCCGTCGAGGCCGCGCCCGTAGGCGTAGCCGCCCCACTCGGTGTACACGTCGGCCAGGTCGGCGTCGTCGCGCCACGAGCCCGAGTCCACGAGCTGCAGCAGGCCCGCCCCGTAGGTGCCGGGCTTGGAGCCGAACACGCGCGCCGAGGCGCCCCGCCGCCCGGCGCCGCCGGCCACGTCCTGCTCGATGTGCGCGCGGACGAAGTTCCGGTCCGCCGGCTCGTCGAGCCCGGCCACGAGCTGCACCGCGTCGTCGAGCAGGTCGAGCACGTGCGGGAAGGCGTCGCGGAAGAACCCGGAGATACGGACGGTCACGTCGATCCGCGGCCGGCCGAGCTCGTCCGGGTCGATCGCCCGCAGGTCCACGATCCGCCGGCTGGCCTCGTCCCACACCGGCCGCACGCCCAGCAGGGCGAACACCTCGGCGATGTCGTCGCCCGAGGTCCGCATGGCCGAGGTCCCCCAGACCGACAGGCCCACCGAGCGCGGGTACTCCCCCGTCTCGGCCAGGTGTCGCTCGAGCAGCGAGTCGGCCATGATCTGCCCGGTCTCCCACGCGAGCTGCGTGGGCAGGGCCCGCGGGTCCACCGAGTAGAAGTTCCGCCCGGTGGGCAGCACGTTGATCAGCCCGCGCAGCGGGGAGCCGGAGGGGCCGGCGGGGACGTAGCCGCCGCGGAGGGCGTGCAGGGTGCGGGGCACCTCCTCGGTGGTGGCGAGGAGGCGGGGCACCACCTCGCGGCAGGCGAAGTCGGCGATCCGGGTGACGACGGCGAGGTCGGCCGTCTCCGGCAGCGCGGCGCCCGCGACGGCCTCGTCCACGGACCCCGGGTCCCAGCCGGCGGCCGCGAGCCGGGCGACGAGCCCGCGGGCGAGCGCCTCGGCGGCGTCGACGTCCGCGCGCACCCCCTCGGCCTCGCCCAGGCCGAGGGCCTCCCGGAGCCCGGGCACGGTGCGCTCGCCGCCCCAGAGCTGGCGGGCGCGGAGCATCGCCGTCACCAGGTCCACCAGGTGCTCGCCCTCCGGCGCGGCGGAGAGCACGTGGAGGCCGTCGCGGATCTGGACGTCCTTGATCTCGCACAGCCAGCCGTCGACGTGCATGAGCTGGTCGTCGAACGCCTCCTCGTCGGGGCGTTCCTCCCATCCGAGCTCGCGGTCCATCCGGGCGGCGCTGATGAGCGTCCAGATCTGCTGTCGGATCGCCGGCAGCTTGGCCGGGTCGAGCGCCGAGACGTTCTGGTGCTCGTCGAGCAGCTGCTCCAGACGGGCGATGTCGCCGTAGGACTCGGCCCGCGCCATGGGCGGCACGAGGTGATCGACGAGCACCGCGTGGGCGCGGCGCTTGGCCTGCGTCCCCTCGCCGGGGTCGTTGACGAGGAACGGGTAGACCAGCGGCAGGTCGCCGATCGCCGCGTCGGGCCCGCACGCGGCGGACAGGCCGACGTTCTTGCCGGGCAGCCACTCCATGTTCCCGTGCTTGCCCACGTGGCACACCGCGTGGGCGCCGAACCCGCCGGCCCCGGCCGGCTCGCGCAGCCACCGGTAGGCGGCCAGGTAGTGGTGGCTCGGGGCAAGGTCGGGGTCGTGGTAGATCGCCACCGGGTTCTCGCCGAAGCCGCGCGGGGGCTGGACCATGACGAGCACGTTGCCGAACCGCAGGGCGGCCACGCAGATCTCGCCGTCGGGGTCCCGTCGCAGCGCCTCGGCCGAGCGGTCCACGTAGAGCTCGCCGGGCGCCGGGCCCCACGCCTGTTCGACGGCCTCGCGCAGCGCCGGGTCGAGGTCGGCGGCCCACCGCCGCCACGTCGCGGCCGGGATGCGGTGCGGGTTGGCGGCGAGCTGCTCCTCGGTGAGCCAGTCCGGGTCCTGTCCGCCGGCGGCGATGAGCGCGTGCATGAGGTCGTCGGGGTGCTCGGAGTCCAGGCCGGGCACCGGATCGGTGCCCAGGTCGTAGCCCTCCTCGCGCATGCCCCGCAGCAGCGCCACCACCGAGGCGGCGGTGTCCAGGCCCACGGCGTTGCCGATCCGGGCGTGCTTGGTGGGGTACGCCGAGAGCATCACGCACACGCGCTTGTCCGCAGCCGGGACGTGGCGCAGCCGGGCGTGCCGGACGGCGATGCCGGCCACGCGGGCGCAGCGCTCCACGTCGGGCACGTAGTGGGCCAGGCCGTCGGGATCGAGGTGCTTGAAGGAGAACGGGACGGTGATGACCCGGCCGTCGAACTCCGGCACCGCCACCTGCGTGGCCACGTCGAGCGGCAGCGCGCCCTCGTCGGAGGCCTCCCACGTCTCGCGGTCGCAGGTCAGGCACAGCCCCTGGAGGATCGGCATGTCGAGTTCGGCCAGGTGGGCGACGTTCCACGAGTCGTCGTCGCCCCCGGCCGTGGCCGCGGCGGGGGTGGCGCCGCCCGCGGCGAGGACCGTGACCACCGCGGCGTCCACCGTGCGGAGCTCGTCGATGAGCCCGTCCTCGGGTCGGCGCAGCGACGCGCAGTACAGCGGCACCGCCGTGGCGCCCGCGGCGACCACCGCCCGGCACAGCTCCTCGACGTACCGGGTGTTGCCGGCCAGGTGCTGGGCCCGGTAGTAGACGACGGCGACGCGCGGGGCCGCCCGGCCGTCGGCGGTCGCGGGCGCGCCCCAGTCGCCCTCGAGCCGCCCCCAGGCGGGGAGCTCGCGCGGCGGGGCGAAGCCGTGCCCGCTCAGGGTGAGCGTGTCGGCGAGAAAGGCCCACAGCTGCGCGAGGTTCTCCGGCCCGCCGAAGGCCAGGTAGTCGTGGGCCTGCCGCGCCACCCCGGCGGGCACCGTGGAGGCGCTCATGAGGTCGGCGTCCGCGGCCTGCTCACCGGACACCACGACGAGCGGCACCCCGGTCGCGGCCAGCACGGACAGGTGGTCGGCGATCGCGTGGCGGCTGCCGAGCTGGCGGTAGACCACCGCGTCGGCGCCGGCGGCGAGCTCGCGGAGCCGGTCGGCGTCGAGGAAGCGGGGGTTGCCGAGGCGGTAGTCGGCGCCGCAGGCGCGGGCGGAGAGCAGGTCGGTGTCCGACGTGGACAGCAGCGTGATCATGGCTGACGAGGGCCTTCCCGGGATTTCGCGTCCCAAGCGGTGGCGCCGCGCACGGGTGGCGCGGACGACGAGTAGTCGTTGGGCGCGGGTGAGGTCCGACTCGTCCCGCCGCGTGACGTCTGGCGTCCGCGGCGGGCATCACTGGTGGCGCGACCGTCCCGGGTTCTCACCGGCTTCTCTGATCCCGTGCCCGCGGCCAGACTATCCCCCGGCCGGTCGACCCGGGCGGCCGCACCACCGGCGGCGGCCTACGCTGGTCCGCGATGAGCCCTTCCCTGGACGGCGGAGCCCCCGACGGCCGCTCCCCCGACGACACGGCCCCCGACGACCGCTGCCCCGGCGTCCTGCGCGTCTTCCCCGCCGCCGACGGCGGGATCGCCCGACTGCGGTTCCCCGGCGGGCGGCTGCGGCCCGCCGACTGGACCGCGCTGGCCGCGATCGCCGCGGACCACGGCGGCGACGTCCACCTCACCTCGCGCGGCAACCTCCAGGTCCGGGGCGTGCGCGACGAGGAGCTGCTGCGCCGGCGCGTGGACGAGCACGGCCTTCTGCCCAGTGCCGCGCACGACCGCGTGCGCAACGTCATCGCCTCGCCCCTGGCCGGCCGGCTCGAGGGCCACCACGATCTCGGCGACCTGCCCGAGCGGCTCGACGCCGAGCTGCTCGCCTGCGCGGACGTCACCGCCCTGAGCGGCCGGTTCCTCTTCGGCCTCGACGACGGCTCCGGCGACGTCCTGGCCCACGCGCCCGACCTGGCCGCCGTCGCGGGTGGACCCGGCCGGCCGGTCCGCGTGTACGTGGCCGGTCGCGACGCC
>DUTZ01000525.1 GCA_012841845.1 Actinomycetales bacterium
ACCAGCCCCAGCGCGCGAGCGAGCCCCGGCTGAGGCGCGCGAGCAGGCCGGGCCGCGCGGTCGCCAGCTCGGCGAGCAGCATCCCGGAGGCGAACCACGCCGAGAACGCGGGCGGCAGGATCTGATCGTTGACCCCCTTGGGCAGCAGCCGGAGCCGATGCCAGGGGACGAGCGGGAACAGCAGGCCCGAGAGACCGAACGCGCCGACGGCGGGCAGGCGCCACCGGGACGCCGCGCCCCGCAGGTTCTTCATCCCGGTCCACAGCGCGGGCAGTGCGAGGTAGTAGGCCATCTCCACCGCCAGTGACCACGCGTGGGTGATCCCGGAGACGAGGAACTTGCGCTGGTAGATCTGCGTGAGCGTGAGGTTGCGTAGCCACACGACGGGGCCGTTGACCCGGTTCTGCGGCAGCACCACCATCGCCACGGCCACGAGCACCGAGTACGCCGGCATGATCCGCACGAGCCTGGCCCGCAGGTAGGGGAGCACCTCCCGGGCGGTCCCGGGGCGGTCGCGACGGGCGTGGTCGGCGTGCGCCCGCCAGAGCAGGAAGCCGGTCTTGGCAAAGAAGACCGCGACCAGCATGTCGAGCCGCCCGAACAGGCGCCGCACCGGCGTGCCGAACGACATCCTGGTCACAAAGGCCACGTGGGTGGTGATGATCCCGATCGCCGCCAGCCCGCGCAGCCCCTCGAGCGCCGGGATGTGGCCGCGGGAGCCGGCGAGCCGCGGCTCCTCCGACACCGGCGCCCCGCCCGCCGTCGGCCCCCCGGGAGCGGCCGACGCCGCTGGATCCGAAGTCGCCGTGGAGGCAGCCGCATCCGCCCCGGTCCCCGGAGCCGTGGCAGTCTCCGGCTGCACGAGACGGCGGGCCGCGAACCCGGCCGCGACGGCTCCACCAGCGAGGGCGACGGCGGCGACAGGCCTCATGGACACTCCCGGAACGACTGAGGTGGGACGACGATGCGTCTCCCGGCAGCTCGGTTGCCGCTGCCAGGACATCCGGAAGAGATTAGCACCGGTTCTAGTCGCCGACCCCGACGTGGTCCGGGACGGACGCCACGAGTACGGCCGGGCGCCCGGGCGACTCAGCCGCGCTTGCGCAGGACGAACCCCACGGCGCTGAGCGCCTCGTCGTGCCGACGGAACGTCGCACGCATCGCCAGGACGCGGCGGCGGGCGTCGGCGTCCCGCACGAGGTTGCGGACGATGCGGGCGACGCCGCCCAGTCCCTCGTCGGCGATCATCCGCCGGGGCCCCAGCAGGGCCATCGGCCGCAGCTCGACCTCCTCCACCTCGAAGCCGGCGGAGGCGAAGAGATCGCGCCACTCGGCCACGGTGAGGGGCCGGGCGTTGACGCGGATGGACTTCGCGAGGTCTCGCCGGATCTCCGTCTTGACCTCGTCGTCGAGCTCGTCGGGCACCAGGCACAGCTCGTGTACGAGGTAGCGTCCGCCGGCGTCGAGCACGCGATGGGCCTCAGCGACGATCTGCGCCTTGGTCGACTCGCCCTGCATCGTGAGCATGGCCTCGCCCAGGACGACGTCCGCCGACGCCGCGGGCAGGCCCGTCTCCTGCGCGGTCGCCACCACCAGCGCGGCACCCTCGCCCACGGCGGCGCGCGTGACCTCGACGGCCTCGGGATCGGCGTCGACGCCCGTGTACGAGGCCGGATCGCGGTCGAGCAGCAGCCGGGCGGTGAGGCCGAGCCCGGGCGCGAACTCCACCACCCGGCGGCCGGTGACGGGCGCGGCGGCCACGAGCCACTCCGAGAGCTCCCGACCGCCGGGCCGCAGGACCTTCTTGCCCACGCGGGCGAGCAGCCAGTGCCCGGCGACGGACTCGGTGTCGCGGGAGTGCTGGGGGAGCGGGGTGGTGGAGGTCATCGGGGTCCTTCCTGCCTGGTTCACGCCCCGGAACGGGCGAACTTAGGCAAGGCTACCCTTCCAGTTGGGTGGGAAAAAGACCCACCTCCGGAGAGATTTCACCCCGGATCGGCGAGGGCGGCCATGACCTCGTCCAGCACCGCGTCCGGCCCGCCCGGAACGGAGAGGTCGACGACGAGGTGGGCGTTCGCCGCCCGCCCGCGGTGCCCGCGGCGGTCCTCGACCGTCATCCCGCGGGTGTGCTCGCCCGCGCACTCGACGCGCAGGTGCACGGGTTCCGTCACCGCCGCCTCGGAGTGTAGGGCCAGCCACGCGACCAGTGGGTCGTGCACCTGGGCCAGGTAGCCCTCGCCCACGGAGTCGTGGAACTCGAAGTAGAACCGCAGCGCGTCCACCAGGTGCCGCGCCAACGACACGAGCCGGCCGTCCGCCGACGCCGCCTGCGCGAGTAGCCGCTCCGACCGCTCCGGCGTCCACACCGCCCGCTCGGTGAGGTTCAACCCGCACCACCACGCCGGCGCGACGGCCGGATCGGCCTCCCGCGCCGCCTCCCAGGCCAGGCACACCGCGTCGGCGGCCTCGGGATCGACGTCGACGTTCCACTCGCTCACGGGCGTGGTGTTGCCGGGATGCCCGCGGTAGGTCCCGCCCATCACCACCAGCCGGCGCAGGAGCCGGGGGAGTGCGGGCTCCAGGTCGAGGGCCGCGGCCAGTGTGGACGAGGGCCCGGTCACCACGGCGACCAGCTCGCCCGGGTGGGCGCGCGCGAGGTCCACCCAGAGGCGGGCACCACTACGGGCGTCGAGGGCCCTCGCCGTCGTCCCCTCCTCCCGTTCCGGCAGGGCGGCGTACCCGGCGCCACGCGGGCCGTGGGTCTCGGGCGTGAAGGCGTGCGGAACCACGGTGGCCCCGGCCGCGCCGGCGGCCACCGACACCTCGGCGCCGGCGCCGGCGAGGTCGAGCCAGGCCAGGGCATTGCGCACGGTGTCGTCGATCCCCACGTTCCCCGCGGTGGCCACCACACCCTGCAGCGCGATCCGCCCGGCGCGGTGTTCGGCGGCGAGGTAGGCGATCGCCAGGGCGTCGTCGATCCCCGGGTCGCAGTCGAGCAGGACTGGACGCCGCGCGCTCACGGCCGGGTGATCCCCGGGTGCGCGCGCAGGACGTCGCGGGTGATCTCGGCGTGACCGAGATGCTGCGTGAGGTCGCGGAGGACGTGGGCGGCCACCCACTCGGCGGTGGTGCCGGCGGGGTCGCGGCTTCCCCGGCCGGCCTTTGCGGCGTCGGCCACGCCGACCTCCAGGCCGAGCCGCCACCACCGCGGCCAGCCGTCGCGGAGCGCGGCGATCACCCCCAGGGCCTCGTCCGCGGTGCCGGTGGCGCGGAACTCGGCGTCGCGGTCGCGGGGCACGTCCCCGCCGCCGATCACCGACTCGCCCCAGAACCCCATGACCCCGTTCAGGTGCGTGACCAGCGCGAACACCGAGTTGATGCCGGGGACGTCGGGCACCGCGTTGACGCCGTCGTCGCCCAGGTCCTCGACGATCCCGGCAAGGGCGTCCAGCGTCTCGTCGAGCACCCGCGACCACGCGTCGAGCAGGCGCTCCACGCGGTCGGCATCGGACACGGCGCTCACCACGGGCTCGGCTCGAAGTCCTTGAGAAAGCAGCCGTAGAGGTCCTCGCCGGCCTCGCCGCGGACGATCGGATCCACGACGCGCGCGGCGCCGTCCACGAGGTCGAGCGGGGCGTGGAAGCCCTCCTCGTGCAGGCGCACCTTGGTCACGTGCGGGCGTTCGTCGGTGATCCAGCCGGTGTCCACGGCCGTCATGAGGATGCCGTGCTCGGTGAACATCTCCTCCGCGGAGGTGCGGGTGAGCATGTTGAGGCCCGCCTTGGCCATGTTGGTGTGCGGGTGCCCGGCGCCCTTGTAGCGGCGCGAGAACTGGCCCTCCATCGCGGAGACGTTCACCACGTACTTGCGGCGCGCCCCGGACGCCGCGAGCGCCGGACGCAGCCGCGAGACCAGGATGAACGGTGCCACCGAGTTGCACAGCTGCACCTCGAGCATCTCCATGGGCTCGACCTGCTCGACCGTGGCCACCCAGCTGTTGTGGTCCACCACGTCCGGCAACAGCCCGCCGGCGTCGATGGCGGTCCCGGCGGCGACCCGGTCCAGCGACGCCGAGCCTGCCTGCAGGGCGAGCTGGGCGATGTGGTCGGCCTCCCGCTCGGCCTCGTCGGCGCCGATGAGCGCGGACTCGCCGCCCATGAGCGCGGCCGGGTGCAGCTCGGAGGTACGGCCCATCGTCACCATGGGGACCTCGGCGGCGCGGCCGGTGATCGGCGCCGACTCGCCCTCGACCAGCCCGGAGTACGAGCCGGGGGAGCGGCGCACCGTCTGCGCGGCGTTGTTGATGAGGATGTCCAGCGGCCCGGCGGCGGCCACCTCGTCGGCCAGCGCCACCACCTGGGCGGGGTCGCGCAGGTCCACGCCGATCACGTGGACGCGGTCGGCCCAGTCGGTGTAGTCGTCCATCGAGGCGAACCGGCGGACGGCGTCGCGCGGGAAGCGGGTCGTGATGGTGACGTCCGCGCCCGCCCGCAGCAGCATCAGCCCGATGTACATGCCGATCTTCGCGCGCCCGCCGGTGAGCAGCACGCGCCGGCCGCGCAGGTCCATCTCCGGGTCGCGCTTGGCGCGGTTGACCGCCGCGCACGCGGGGCAGAGCTGGTGGTAGAACGCGTCGACCTGGGTGTAGAGCTCCTTGCACACGTAGCAGGCCTGCGCGCGCTGCAGATGGCCCGCGACGGCCCCCGGGGCGTTGGACACCAGTCGGATCCCGGCCGTCTCGTCGTCGATCCGGGTGGGCGAGCCCGTCGCGGTGGCCTCGATGACCGCCTTGTCCGCCTCCTGCCGCGCCCGGCGCACCTCGGCCCGGCGCGCCTTCTTGAGGTACTTGAACATCCGGCCCACGGCCCGCTGGACGGTCACCGAATCCGGATCGTCGGCGGGGAGCCCCCCGACCTCGTCGAGGACGCGGAGGCAGGTCTCGAGGTCGGTGGGGTCGATCGTGCTCACCAGGACACGGTACGACGACGAGGTGGCCGGTCCCTAAACGCTCGCCCCTGGCCGGGGAGCCACCACACCCGCCCGGAGCCCGGCGAGCGCCGCCGCCATGGCCCGGCGGTCGCGGGCATCGACCGGACCCGCGGCCGCCCGGGCGAACCCGTACCGGGCCGCGTAGGCGTCCGAGACGAGCTGGGCGTGCGCCTCGATCGGCCAGCCGCCCCGCCCTCCGCGCAGGGCTGCCGTCCCGGCCGGCCGGTCGAGCACCCGCCGCCAGTCGTAGGCACTCCGGCCCAGGCGCACCTGCTCGAACAGTGCCCGGGGGACGTACCGCGGCCCCACGTGGCGCCCCTGCCACACGTGCGCGAGTTCGTGGACCAGCGTCGGGGTGGCCCGCGGCCGGTCCGTGCCCACGATCCCCGGGTCCGAGCCGAGGTAGATCAGCCCCGGCAGCGCGAACGCCCGCGGGTGCGGGACGCCGGGGACGTGACCGCGGCGGATCACCACCGCCGCGGGGTCGATCGCGTCCCCGAACACGCCCCGCAGGTCGTCCAGGACCTCCGGCGGCAGCGCGAGCCGCGGGGGCGCCAGGCCACGGCGATCGGCGAGCCGGTCGGCGAGTCGGGCGATCGCGTCCAGGGCGATCCCGGCGGCGTCGGCGAGCGGGGAGAGAACGGGCACAGGGCCATCCTGCCCGGCCGCCGCGGCCATCCGCAGGCGGTCTTTCGAGGTGCGCAGGATCGGAGAAGCGCGCGGGCATCCGAGGCTCCTAGCGTGATGGTCACGCCCCCGAATCCGCTCCACGCACGGGAAGGACGTCCCCCATGACCACCACACCCGCACAGTTCCTCGACGCCTACCTCGCCGCGGTCGACGCCGCCGACGCCCCCACCGTCCAGGCCCTGTACGCGCCCGACGCCCGGGTCTTCGACGCCATGGGCCGGTGGCAGTTCGCCGGCGAGGCCTGGCCGGAGCACGTGGACTTCTGGCTCTCGATGGTCCGGCCCGGCGGCACCTCGTCGGTGACCGACGTCGAGGTGGTCGACGGCGGCGACCTCGCCGTTGTCCACGCCACCATCACCTACGTCTCCGAGCTCTCCGACGGCGGCACGGGCACCTGCACCCTGCGGTTCACCCAGGTCCTCCGCGCGACCGGCGACGGCTGGCGGATCGTCCACGAGCACAGCTCGTTCCCCGTGACGATGGAGGAGGAGCCGAAGGTCATCCGGTACGAGCGCGTCGCGTCCTAGCGACCGCCGCCCCACGCGCCGTCACGGCGCATCGCCACCACCGGCAGCGCGGTGACGACCGGCGGTACCCACAGCGGCGCCGGGCCCACCGGCACGCGCAGGGGGCCGGATGCCGCGCCGCGCGTGAACCGCACG
>DUTZ01000526.1 GCA_012841845.1 Actinomycetales bacterium
ACCTGCAGGCCGCCGCGCTCTCGCTGCGGCCCGAGCTGCGCCGGACCCTGCGCGCGGGGGAGGAGGCCGGATCGCTGCACGCCATGGTCTCCGGCTCCGGCCCCACGTGCCTCTTCTTCTGTAGTGACCGCGACGCGGCGATCGCCGTGGCCGCCGAGATCAGCGAGCGGGGTGTGGCGCGCGAGGTGCGCGTGGCCCGCGGCCCCGTCGGCGGCGCCCGCCTGCTCGAACCCCGACCCGAGGAGCGATAGACCCCCGTGGCCCCCACCAATCTCGTCAACCTCGAGCAGTGCTCGGTCTCCTTCGGCATCCGCCAGGTGCTGGACGACGTCTCCCTGGGCGTCAACGCCGGCGACCGCATCGGCGTGGTGGGTCTCAACGGCGGCGGCAAGACCACCCTGCTCGAGGTGCTCACCGGGATCGCCGAGCCCGACACCGGGCGCGTCTCGCGGATGAACGACCTGCGCATGGCCGTGGTCACCCAGCGCACCGAGCTCGACGAGTCCGCCACCGTCGGCGAGGCCGTGGTGGGCGGCCTCGGCGTGGAGGTCCATGAGTGGGCGGGCGACGCCCGCATCCGCAGTGTGCTCGACGGAATCGGGATCCACGACCTCGGCCTGGACACGCCCGTCGCCGACCTGTCCGGCGGCGAGCGGCGCCGGGTCTCCCTCGCGGCCGCGCTCGTGCGGGACCTCGACCTGCTCGTGCTGGACGAGCCGACCAACCACCTGGACGTGGAGGGGGTGCAGTGGCTGGCGGACCACCTCGTCCGGCGGCAGAGCGCCCTCGTCGTGGTGACCCACGACCGGTGGTTCCTCGACACCGTGGCCACCCGTACCTGGGAGGTGGTCGACGGCCGCGTCGAGCAGTACGAGGGCGGCTACAACGACTGGGTGTTCGCGCGCGCCGAGCGCGACCGGCAGGCCGCCGCCACCGAGTCGCGGCGGCAGAACCTCATGCGCAAGGAGCTCGCCTGGCTGCGCCGCGGCGCGCCCGCCCGGACGTCCAAGCCGCGGTACCGGATCGAGGCCGCCGAGGCGCTGATCAAGAACGTGCCGCCGCCGCGCGACTCCATACAGCTGTCGAGTTTCGCCGCGCGGCGCCTGGGCAAGGTGGTGGTGGAGCTCGAGAACGCGCAGCTCGACGCCCCCGACGGCCGCACGCTGGTCCGCGACCTGACCTGGCGCCTCGCGCCGGGGGAGCGGATCGGGCTGGTGGGGGTCAACGGCTCCGGCAAGACCACCCTGCTGCGGGCGCTGGCCGGGGACGCGCCGCTGGCCGCCGGCAAGCGGATCGAGGGCAAGACCGTGCGCATCGGCTGGCTGCGCCAGGAGCTCGACGACCTGCCGCTGGACCAGCGCGTCCTCGAGGCGGTAGAGGACGTGGCCGCGAGGGTGAGCTTCGGCTCCGACGAGCTCACCGCCTCGCAGCTCGCCGAGCGCCTGGGCTTCAGCCCGGCCCGGCAGCGCACGCCCGTCGGGGACCTGTCCGGCGGCGAGCGGCGCCGGCTGCAGCTCACGCGCGTACTCATGGCCGAGCCCAACGTGCTGCTGCTCGACGAGCCGACCAACGACCTGGACATCGACACCCTGCGCCAGCTCGAGGACCTGCTCGACGGCTGGCCCGGCACGATGGTGGTCATCTCGCACGACCGCTACCTCATCGAGCGGATCTGCGACTCCGTGTGGGCGCTCTTCGGCGACGGCGGGCTCACGAACCTGCCACGGGGGATCGACGAGTACCTCGAGCGCCGCCGCGCCGCCGGGGAGGCGGGCGATGCCGGCAAGGTGGTGCGCCCGGCCGCGGCCCCC
>DUTZ01000527.1 GCA_012841845.1 Actinomycetales bacterium
ATCGGCGGTCAAAGCCGTTGCGGCGGTGACGGCTTCGTCGACGGTCCAGCCGCCGTTGGCGTCCACCCGCACCCGCGCGCCGGGGCGGGCCTGGAGGACGGCGGCGACGCGGGCCACGTCGTCGGCCAGCTCCTGCCCGGCCTCCGCGACCTTGACCTTGACGGTGGTGCAGCCCGGGAAACGCTCGAGGATCCCGGCCACGTCGGCGGCGGGGACGGCGGGGACGGTGGCGTTGACGGCGACGCGGTCGCGACGCGCCGGGGGCGGCCCCTGCCAGGCCATCTCGACCGCCGAGCGGAGCCAGTGCGCCGCCTCGTCGTCCGCGTACTCCGGGAACGGCCCGAACTCGCCCCAGCCGGCGGGGCCCTCGACGAGCGCGACCTCGCGCTCGGTGATCCCGCGGAAGCGCACCCGCATCGGCAGGGAGACCACGTGGAGCCGCTCGAGGAGCTCGTCGGTCGTCGGCGTCACGGGGGTCACGCCCTACACGCTAACGTCGAGTCCATGACGGAGCAGAGCAGCGCGCAGGACACCGCCGGGAACCCCTTCGACCCCACGCAGTGGCGTGCGGTGCCCGGATTCGAGGACCTCACCGACCTCACCTACCACCGGCACGTGGGCGAGGGCCGGGCGAACGGCATCGTCCGGATCGCGTTCGACCGGCCCGAGGTGCGCAACGCGTTCCGCCCGCACACCGTGGACGAGCTGTACCGGGTGTTCGACCACGCGCGCCGCACCCCCGACGTGGGCACGGTGCTGTTCACCGGCAACGGGCCGAGCCCCAGGGACGGCGGCTGGGCGTTCTGCTCGGGCGGCGACCAGCGGATCCGCGGGCGGTCCGGCTACCAGTACTCCACCGAGCACGACTCGGACGTGGCGGGCGCGACCGCGGACAAGGTGGACGAGGCGCGCGTCAAGGCCGAGGGCGGACGCCTGCACATCCTCGAGGTGCAGCGGCTCATCCGCACCATGCCGAAGGTCGTGATCTGCCTGGTGAGCGGCTGGGCGGCCGGCGGCGGGCACTCGCTGCACGTGGTGAGCGACCTGACGCTGGCGAGCCGCGAGCACGCGCGGTTCAAGCAGACCGACGCCGACGTGGGCTCCTTCGACGCCGGCTACGGCAGCGCGTACCTGGCCAAGCAGGTGGGGCAGAAGTTCGCGCGCGAGATCTTCTTCCTGGGCCAGGCCTACACCGCCGAGGAGATGTTCCACATGGGCGCGGTCAACCGGGTCGTGGACCACGCCGAGCTCGAGAACACCGCCGTCGAGTGGGCGCGACTCATCAACACCAAGTCGCCGACCGCCCAGCGGATGCTCAAGTTCGCGTTCAACCTCACCGACGACGGCCTCATGGGCCAGCAGGTGTTCGCCGGCGAGGCCACCCGCCTGGCCTACATGACCGACGAGGCCGTCGAGGGCCGCGACGCGTTCCTGCAGAAGCGCGAGCCGAACTGGGACGACTTCCCGTACTACTACTGAGGCCGGGGATTCGGCCGCCGGCGTCCCCACGGAAGGCCCTGCACGTCCCACGGCAGGCCCACCCACCGTTTTGCACAACGTGGGCCCGGCCCGCACTCGACCGATGCCGTGGTGACGTTGTGCATTCCGGCGTGTTGTGCAGAAATCGGGCCCCGCGGGCATGGAGCGGCTCGCGCACCGGACCGGCGGCGGCCCGTCCTCGACTCCGGGAGGCGGCCGCCGCACCCGCGTAGGGTCTGCAGACCATGGCCGAGACCCGCGACGCGCACGAGCCCCCCGCCGCGACCCGCGAGCTGCGCGCCCTGCCCGTGCCCGCGGGCCCCGCGGTCCGCGACGTGTTCCCGGCCCTGCGCGACCTGCTCGCCGACCGCGGGCCGGCCCTCCTGCCCGTCCCGGCAGACGACCCCGCGCGCACCCGG